>NZ_JBWYIR010000004.1:0-239471 GCF_056779855.1 Acinetobacter sp. ANC_7654
CGCAAACGGCTGAAAACGTGGCTGAACAGTTCAATATTAGCCGTGCTGATCAAGACCAATTTGCTTTAACCAGCCAACAACGTACGGCTGCAGCGCAAGCACGTGGTTTCTTTGATCAAGAAATCGTGCCTGTGACTATTCCACAGCGTAAAGGTGATGCAGTTGTGGTGGCAAAAGATGAACATCCACGTGCAACCACCCTCGAGGCCTTAACCAAGTTAAAACCTGTTGTAAAAGCAGACGGTACAGTAACCGCAGGTAATGCATCAGGCATTAATGATGGTGCTGCTGCGATTTTGATTGCGTCTGATGCAGCTGTAGAAAAATATGGTTTAAAACCTCGTGCCAAAGTGATTGGTGCAACCACTGTTGGGGTTGAACCTCGCATTATGGGCTTTGGTCCTGCACCTGCGATTAAAAAACTGTTAGCACAAACAGGTTTAACACTAGAGCAAATGGATGTGATTGAGCTGAACGAAGCGTTTGCAGCACAAGCATTGGCATGTACACGTGACCTAGGTTTAGCCGACGATGATGCGCGTATAAACCCAAATGGTGGTGCAATTGCACTGGGTCATCCATTGGGTGCATCAGGAGCGCGTTTGGTGACGACTGCACTGAATCAACTTGAAGCAACTGGTGGCAAATATGCATTGTGCTCTATGTGTATTGGTGTGGGTCAAGGCATCGCTTTAATAATTGAAAAAGTTTAACAGCAATTTTTGGACAGACGCTTTATGGTGAAACACATGATGAAGCGTAATAGGGATAAGTTATGAGTCAGTTATATGCAAGTTTGTTTTATCAGAATGATGTAAATATCATATTTAGTGATGAAGCACTCGTAAAATATATGTTGCGTGCAGAGGTTGCACTGGCTCAAGCTCAAGCTGAAGTTGGTGTTATTCCCTTAATTGCTGCTGAAACGATTCAACGTGTTGCAGAACAAGAAATTCATTCCATTATTAATTTTGATCATTTGGCACAGTCCAGTGGTCTCGCTGGCAATATTGCAATTCCATTCGTAAAGCAATTCACTGCTGCTGTGAAAAAAATCAATGAAGATGCTTCTCGTTATGTGCATTGGGGTGCGACCAGCCAAGATATCATTGATACGGCCTTTATGCTGCAAGCTCAAGATGCGTTACAGCTGATCGAAATGCAACTTATCCAGGCTATTCAGGCAACTAAAAAACTGACGATTCAATACCGTGATCAGGTGATGATCGGACGTACATGGTTGCAACAAGGTTTACCGCTTACCTTTGGACATAAAACAGCACGGTGGCTCTCTAGTTTAGATCGAGATTTAAAGCGTGTTCAGCAGTTACAGCAACATGTCTTAACAGCGCAGTTAGGTGGTGCGGTAGGTACTTTAGCTTCATTAAATGAATATGGTTCGGCTGTAGTGAGTACCTACGCACAAAAACTTGGTTTAAATACACCCGTATGTACATGGCATGGGGAGCGAGATCGTGTAGCCGAAATTGCACATGTACTTGCAACGATTACAGGAAACTTGGGCAAGATGGCCCGTGACTGGTCACTCATGATGCAAACAGAAATTGCAGAAGTGTTTGAACCGAGTGGTGCTGGGCGTGGAGGGTCATCGACGATGCCTCATAAGCGTAATCCTGTTGCAGCTGCTTCAATTCTAGCCGCTGCAAATCGCGTCCCTGCATTAATGTCAAGTATCTACCAAAGCTTAGTACAAGAACATGAACGAAGTTTAGGAGCATGGCATGCTGAATGGCTAGCGTTACCAGAGTTATTTCAACTGACGGCGGGTAGTTTAAGTAGAGCAATCGATGTATTTACGGGATTAGAAGTAGATCCTGAAAATATGTTCAGAAATTTAGAGTGCACGCAAGGATTAATCATGGCTGAAGCACTGATGATGTCACTTGCACCTCAGATGGGTCGATTGAATGCACATCATCTTGTGGAAGCTGCTTGTAAGCAAGCAGTTGCCGAACAACGACACTTACTCGATGTTGTACAAAATAATCCAGAAATATTAGCTATTTTTGATCTAGATCAACTCCGTCAGATTTTTAATCCGCAACATTATCTAGGAAATACTCAAGCACAAATAGATGCAGTACTAGAGAGCGTTCAAGGAAGTACACCATAATGACATTAATCAATAATCGTAATGGTCAGCAGCTTGCGGTCTATCGTTTTGGTGACGATACAAAACCAAGCATCATTTTTTCAAACTCACTGGGCACTGATCATGGCATGTGGCAAGCCCAAATTGATTATTTTTCCAAAGATTATGATGTGATTTGCTACGACACACGTGGTCATGGAAGAAGTAGTGTCATTGAAAATACCACAATCATTGATTTAGCCAATGATGTTCTTGATGTACTCAATCATTTCTCTATAGAAAAAGCGCATTTTTGTGGTATCTCCATGGGGGGAGTTACTGGGATTCAATTAGGCATAATTGCACCAGAGCGTTTTAACTCTATTACGATTGCAAATTCAGCAGCAAAAATTGGAAATGCCGAGGCATGGTTGAGTCGTGCAGATGCGGTTGAACAAAATGGTTTGGCTGATATCGTCAGTACTACACATACGCGTTGGTTTAGTGAACAATTTGATTATTTACACGATGTGACAGCTCAAAAAACCATTCAGAGTTTGTCTGTCACTCAGCCTAAAGGCTATGCAGCCTCTTGTCGTGCTTTAGCTCAGACGGATTTACGCAATCAACTTGGAAAAATTATTGTGCCTTGTTTGGCATTATGTGGCGGCTTAGATCCTGTGACCACAGTGAATGATGGTGAGTTTTTAAAACAACATATACCTGACTGTCAACTTGCAGTCATAGATGCATCGCATTTATCCAATATTGAGCGACCAGTTGAATTTAACCAAGCATTGCTTGCTTTTATTCAGTCTTAAGCACTTCTGAACATCAAATAATTTCAATTTTAAAGAGGAACAACCTCATGAATGATGAAGAACGTTATAAGCAGGGGCTAGAAGTCCGTACTGAAGTCTTGGGTGAAGCCCATGTCGGGCGTTCACTTGAAAATTTAAACGAATTTAATGCTGATTTTCAAAACTTTATTAGTCGTTTTGCATGGGGTGAGGTTTGGTCACGACCAGGATTGCCAAGACATACACGTAGTTTGGTGACGATTGGAATCTTACTTGCATTGGGGCGTGAAGCAGAGCTCAGAATGCATATTCGTGCTTGTTTCAACAATGGCGTTACCAAAGATGATCTTAAAGAATTATTTTTGCATGCGTCTTTATATGCAGGACTTCCTGCAGCCAATGCTGCAATGCATATGGCAGAAGAAGTATTTGCAGAGTTAGGCATTTCGCCTGAGAAAATTAAATAAACGGACGATATTTTAAATTGAATAAGGAGAGATTCATGTCTCAAATTCTGATGGGTGCTTATGCACAGCGAAATACAGATGATCATCCACCAGCATATGCACCGGGATATAAAACCAGTGTATTACGTTCGCCGAAAAATGCACTGATTTCGATTGCGCAAACATTAACCGAGGTTACTGCACCTCACTTTAGCGCAGACTTATTGGGTCCTAAAGACAATGATTTAATTTTAAATTATGCAAAAGATGGTTTACCTGTTGGTGAACGCGTCATTATTCATGGTTATTTACGTGATCAATTTGGTCGTCCTGTTAAAAATGCTTTGATTGAAGTATGGCAAGCGAATGCCTCAGGACGTTATCGCCATCCAAATGATCAGTATGTGGGAGCTATGGACCCTAACTTTGGTGGTTGCGGTCGAATGCTCACAGATGAAAATGGATTCTTCATTTTTAGAACGATAAAACCAGGACCTTATCCGTGGCGTAACCGTATCAATGAGTGGCGTCCAGCACATATCCATTTTTCTGTGATGGCAGATGGCTGGGCACAGCGTTTGATTTCCCAGTTTTATTTTGAAGGCGATACATTAATTGATAGCTGTCCAATTTTAAAAACTGTTCCTTCAGAACAACAGCGAAGAGCTTTAATTGCGCTCGAAGACAAGAGCAACTTTATTGAAGCAGATAGTCGTTGCTATCGTTTTGACATTACTTTACGTGGTCGTCGTGCGACATATTTTGAAAATGATTTGACTTGATAGGGAGCATCAGGATGAATGGCTGGAAATTTGAAGAATTACATGAAACACCATCTCAAACAGGTGGTCCATATGTCCATATTGGATTAATGCCTAATCAAGCTGGTATAGAAGTATTTGAGCATAGCTTCAATAATCAAATGGTGAAAGATGGCACTCAAGGTGAACGTATTCGCCTCGAAGGGCAAGTTTTTGACGGTTTGGGTTTACCACTTCGCGATGTACTCGTAGAAATTTGGCAAGCTGATGCCAATGGTGTTTATCCAAGTCAGCAGGATACGCAAGGGAAGCAGCCAGATCCAAACTTTTTAGGTTGGGGTAGAGCGGGTGCGGATTTTGACACTGGTTTTTGGAGCTTCGATACGATCAAACCAGGTGCTGTTCCTGGACGTAAGGGTTCACAGCAAGCACCACATATCGCGCTGGTTATTTTTGCGCGTGGTATCAATTTAGGTTTACATACTCGAGTTTACTTCGAGGATGAAGCTGAAGCGAATGCGAAAGACCCAATTTTGAATGGTATTGAGTGGGCGCCACGTCGTCAAACACTCATTGCTAAGCGTGAAGAGCGTGATGGTCAGATCGTTTATCGTTTCGATATTCGTATTCAAGGTGAAAATGAAACTGTATTCTTTGATATTTAAACTTTGAACAAGAAACAACAAAAGGTCAGTGATTTCACTGACCTTTTGTTGTTTCTATCAATAGATTTTGATGAAACAACTTATCTTAACAATACAAAGTTATATATTCGTGAGCATAAATTATTGAGGCTCTTTTTGTAAAACGACGTATGGTGTATTTACTACGGATTTTTGTTTTAACTTATAGATGATGAAAATGGCAATAGCTGCTAAAACAAATGCAAAACCAAAATTTCCGTACAATTCTAAAGGCGAGTTCCCTAGGTCTAAAAAGTATCCCGCAATGATTGGAGAGAAAATACCACCAAAACGACCAACACCAGTTGCAATCCCCACGCCTGTTGATCGTACATCTGCCTCATAGAGCTGTGTAGAAATGGCATAGATTCCAGCTAAACAGCCATTAATAAAGAATCCTAGCGTTGTGGCAACGATGATTAATATATTTAAATTATCTGTATTGTTCACAAACAATAAAATACATACGTACGTGAGGATTAAAAAGGCAATTTGATTGATGTATACGCTGACTTTAGAACTAAGAACACCAATGATAAAACTACCTAAAATACCACCCACGCTGATCATCATGGCAGTTTTAATAGATAATGAGTTATCTAGACCAGAACTATTGAGAATTTTAGGTGTCCAGCCCATCACGAAATAAAAACCAAAAAGAATAAAGAATATAGAAACCCATAATACAAGGGATTTAACTAAATACTTGTGGTTAAATATTTCTACGTAAGAAGACTTTTGATTTTCTACATATGCTTTGGGGAGTGTGAGAATTGGTTTTTTATGCATTTTAGAGAAAATTTGATTCAATTTTTCCAAAGCATGTTTTGGTTGTTTTAGTAATAAATAATCGATCGATTCTGGTAAAAATTTCAATGAGCACAGAAAAGCAAATGTAGTAACGAATCCACCAATTAGAAATACTTGTCTCCAACCGATACTTTCTAAGCTATATACAGCAAGTAGTGCTCCGCTAATTGCTCCAATCCCATAACCGGCAGATAATATCCCAACACTAAAACTTTTATATTTAGTCGGAGAATATTCACTGGCCAAAATCATAGCACTGATTTGAACACCACCAATACCAACACCAGTGAAAAATCTGCACAGAACCAATTGCTTAAAATCGGTGGCAAATGCAGATGCAAACATGCTCAAACCACAGATTAATAGACAAAGGTTAATTAAATTACGTCTACCGATTTTATCTGCGAGAGGTGCAAGTAAAAATGAGCAGACGGTCATACCAATTAAACCAGCACTAATTAAAGTTCCTATATTAGTACCAGTTAATGAAAACTCATTGGCAACTGAACTTGCCAAATAAGCCATTATCATGAAATCGAATCCATCGATAATGTATAAAATAAAACAGAAAAAAACGACAAATTTTTGATATGAACTTATTCTGTCGTTGTCGACACAGTCCTTTAATTTTAAGATATCCATTCTTTTTTTAATCCTTATAGAACCATAAATGCAGCACTGGTTTTTGCCACTAACTTTCCATGCTGCCAAGCTTCACTTTGAATGCTTAAAATTTTACGTCCTTCTTTGATGAACCACGCTTTTGCCAATACTTCACCAACTTCACATGGTCTGAAGAAATCAATTGTTAAATTAATTGTGGCAGCTGGTTTTTCTGTTTGATTTAAGGCAGCTAAAATACCCATTGCATCATCAAGCATGGCACAGATCATGCCTCCTTCAACACTTCCCCTAGGATTAGTAAAACTTTCAAGAGCAGTATATTGAACTGAAATTTCTCGCTTTTCCTTGTCCCAGTGAAGTTGATGACCACCCAACAAATGATGAATAGGGGGCAGATTAGATAAAACTTGTTCTTCCATTGAAAAGTACTCCTTTAATATTTATTTCACTGCAAATGCATCATAGATCACGGCTTTTCCGAGACGCATTGCACTTCCAACTGCAATTGTCTGATTTAGCCATGCATATTTTTCTGAGCTAGTTTCAAACTGCATGGTTAACTTGAAGTAATATTGAGTGGGATTAACATCTTCGCCACGACTTAATTGTTCTAGTACTTGTGGTGAAGCATGGCGATAACCTTTAGTTTGTAAATAAATCAGAGCACCATCATCAGTTTCTAATAAATAGCGCGTATCTATATATGCCAAACCTTTGCTATCGACCTTTTGCCAATCTGCACCATTGTTAAGAATACGCCCCTTCAAACTTGGTCCAGAAAAAGTTCCTCCAGTGATTGGGATAATGCGTCTTTGCCCTAAATCTGAAGTTTTACCTAGTTCCCAAACTGGGGCTGTGAGTTCAACATTGAATGTCGCAAGGGGTTCAAGTTTTATGGGTTGTGGTGAATATTGGGTATTTGCCAAACTTAATGTAGTGGTGGTGTAGACCAATAAGCCGATTAAATATTTCATACTTATTATCCTTAGAGAGGGTAGGGTTCCTCAGTAAAGAACCCTTTTGTTATTATTTAAATTTCCATGTGTAATCAAGATTGATACGAGTTTCATTGGCTGGCTTAATATTGGCGGTAATTGGCATATCATTATCGTAGATCGCGTAACGCGCGCGTAAACCTAAATTTTTTAGTGGGCCATTTTGAACTATGTAAGCTAGATCAAAATCCAATTCATCTTCCGAAAAATCTGTACCACCCAACTGTGGTGCGTAAATATTGCTACCATGGGTATAGCGGGTCATAAAACGAAGACCTGGAATATAGTCTTTAAAATCGTATTCATAACGCAGGCTATAAACACGCTCTTTCGCATTCAAAAACTCACCAGTCCAAGTATCAATTGCTAGTCCAGTTTCTCCTCCAGTTAAGTACGGAAAAGCAGTATCTCCAAAGTGGTGAAATGTAGAAAAGATAAACTTATGGTTTTGGTGTTGAAGTTCTGAATGGCTATGAAGTAAATTATTGTCAACTAAACCCGCTTTAGCAGTCCCATCTTCATCGCTAATGTAGTAAGGCAACTGTGTTGTAAAAGTGGATTGATTAGAGATTGGATATTTATAGGTTATGCCTAACAACGATTGGCGATATAAGTCGTTAACATCCATATGAAATGCAGTCAACCGCAATGGATTATTAGTTAAGTCATAATGTCCACCTAAGTAATACAAATAATCCGTTTCTTCAGAAATATAACGACCATTTACTCCAGAGATTTTTATAGCTTCATAATTTGTAGAATCACGTTGATTGACTTCATCAATATAGGATGCTTGGAGATCCAGACCTTGAATATCTTTAGATTGAACTGCAACACCTCGATACGTTTGAGGTAAAAGTCGTGCTGGAGAGCCGACTAAAACAGGAGTCATGGGTTGAAGAGTCCCTATACGTACCTCGGTTTCAGAAACTTTAGCTTTTAAAGTGACTCCAACTTCACCATATTGATCTGCAGGCTCATTGGTTTCCAAGGAACGAATTAAGTTTCCGGTACCTCCATATTTAGCATCAGCATCCAGTTTAAAACCTGCAGTCGCTAATAGATCTAAACCAAAACCAATCGTTCCATCGGTGAATCCAGATTGCGCTTTAAAGATAAATCCTTGTGTCCAGTCTCTTAATGCGGGGTATCTATTCTCAACTTTAAAGTCACGGTCAAAGTAGAAGTTACGTGCAGTTAATTCGACTTTACTTTGGTCGATAAAATTATTTGCAAATGCTGGAGCGGTACATAATAGAAGTGGTGTGATCCATAATTTTTTCATCTTTATTTCATCCTGAAATAGTATTAATACATAGAGGTAATCTTTGTGTTATTTTCCTAAAAGTTCTCTTGCAACGATTTCTTTCATAATTTCATTGGTTCCCCCATAAATTTTTTGAACACGTGCATCGACATAAAATCGAGATATTGGATATTCCCGCATGTATCCATATCCCCCGAACAATTGCAGAAGTTGATCAATGACTTCACATTGGGTATCAGTGATGAAGCATTTCAATGCCGCAACTTCGCTTACATCCAATACTCCCTGTTGATAAAGCGACTTACATTTTTCGACAAAGGCTTCGGCTGCTAGAGTTTTAATTTTGGCTTGAGCGATTACAAAACGAGTATTTTGAAATTGTGCAATTGATTGTCCAAAAGCTTTACGTTCGAGGACATATTCTTGAGTCATTTCTAAAGCACCTTGCAAAGCGCCTAATGCCATGAGAGAAATACTCAAACGCTCACGTGGAAGTTCTTGCATGAGATAGCTAAAGCCTTGACCTTCATGACCTAATAATTGGTCTTTAGGAACTCTGACTTGGTCAAAAAATAATTCGGCAGTGTCTTGAGATTGAAGTCCAATTTTTTTTAGACTACGACCTTTTTTTACTCCATCTAAATGAGCATCCACCAATAAAATCGAAATACCTTTAGCTCTTGCTTGAGGATCAGTTTTAGCAACTAAAACTATGAGATCTGCATGTTGACCATTCGATATAAACGTTTTTGAGCCATTTACCACATAATGATCGCCATCTAATAAGGCTTGAGTGCGGATGGCTTGTAGGTCTGAACCTGCATTGGCTTCAGTCATTGCAATAGCTGTAACAACTTCACCGGATACCATTTTAGGTAACCAATATTGTTTTTGATCTTCACTTCCAATATTCTGGATATAGGGTGAAACAAGTTCACTCTGACCACCGATTGCAACGGCTAACGCAGAGAAGCCCGCTCGAGCCGTTTCTTGAACGATCATTTGTGAATAATATATCGGTGCGCCGTAACCTCCATATTGTTCAGGCACATCGACGCATAAAAATCCATTTTGTCCAAGTTGATCCCAAACTTGTCGAGGCATGAGTCCTTGCTCTTCCCATGACTCATAATATGGGGCGACAAACTCTGCTAGGAAGCGTCGATAATTGTCCCGAAACAGCTCAAAATCACTATCTTTCTGCATAGCGTTATCCTAATTTTGAATGCAACTGTCTAAGCAGCGTTTGACTAAACGCTGCTGAATAAAAAAGTTGAGTTAATTTCTAAGGGTTGGAATGCGAATAATGAGTGGATTATTGATGTTTTTTTCGTATAACTCTTCCACCATTGCTATGCGACGTTTCAAGATACCACTTTGATTGAGATTGCCTTTATCAGTGGTTTCTCCTGCATCAAGAAGTGGAGGTTCAATCATGAGGTAAAGCATTGAAACAGTGTTTGAACTACCTGTCGCATCTTTGTTGAAATCAATTAAAAACTGCTTAAACCACTGTTGAACTTTAGGGTGTAGAAGCACCTCTTTAGTATCCACTAGACTTAAATCTAATCCTGCATACTCAGCGCAATCTGCAATTTTGGGAAATATTAAAAATCCAATCGCACTTAAATTAGAACCGGTGATACATACATCTTGAATAAGTCGATTACCTGTAATGAGAACTTTATTGCGTAAAGTTCCAACATTGACAAAGGTACCTGTATTCAACTTAAAATCTTCAGCTATACGGCCATCATACATGAGTCCTTGACTCGGGTCGGATGGATCCACTAATTTCACTGCATCCCCGGTGCGGTAAAAGCCTTCATCATCAAAGATGTCAGCTTGTTGTGCCATAGGTAGACGCCAGTAATGTTTCATGACATTTTTACCACGAACACAAAACTCAAGTTTGTCACCATAAGGAACTAATTTCACTTCACAACCTGGAGCTGGATATCCAATGAACCCAGCCATTACTTTGGGACCAGTTGTAAACACACATGATGGTGCAGTCTCAGTCATCCCCAAACCGCTCATGATACGAATACGTTCCCCACAGTGTGACTGCGCAATTTGGTCAAGTCTGTTCCAACCAGCTTCTGATAGTGCAGCACCAGCAAAAAACAAAATTTTAACTCGACTAAAAAATTTTTCACGTAACTCAGCATCTTGTTCAAGAGCTACGGTTATTTCTTCCCATCCTTTAGGAACATTTAAATACACAGTAGGTGCAATTTCCTTAAGATTTTTGATGGTTTCTTCCATCTTTCCTGGAACTGGCTTGCCGTCATCAATATAAATTGTGCCGCCGTTATATAATGCGATTCCTACATTATGACTGCCACCAAAAGTATGATGCCATGCTAACCAATCAACCAATACAGGGGGGTCTCTTCAAACTCAGGGAAGGTCTGAAGCAGCATTTGTTGATTGGTACATAGCATCAAATGAGTTGTAGGTACCGCTTTCGGCATTTTAGTTGAGCCAGATGTAAATAGAAATTTCGCTATTTGATGTTCATCAATGGTCTCATAATGATCTTTAATATCACTAATTTCAGAGGAGAGGAGTGAAGAGAAAGCAAGGCAATTTTTCTCACCAAATTTTCCAGAATTCGTAACGATCACAATATCATCTGTATCACAGCAATGTTCAATCGCTTTAGCAAAAGCTTGACCATCATTAGCAAAAACCAAACCTGGTGTTAGAACATCAAACACATGTTTGAGCTTGCCAAAATCTTTAGAAATAAGTGAATAGGCAGGAGAAATTGCGGAGAATGGAATCCCTGCAAGCATTGCTCCCATTGACAAAGTAAGATGCTCTAGATCATTCCCAGATAGAATGACAATAGGACGTTCAGTTGAAAGATGTGAATATTGTTTCAAACTCTGTGCAATACGCCATGCTTGATCTAATGTTTCTGCGTATGTAAGCTTAATCCATTCATCATCGTGACCACGTTTTGCTGCGAATACACGATCGGGATGTGTTTGAGCATATTGAATTAAACGGTCAGTAATTTTTTGTGGGTATGGTTTAAGTTGTTCTTTTGGGGAAATATACAAAGTGCCATTTTTAGATTGAAACTCAATCTCGTGACTGCCTAATTTAACAAATCGCTCAGGATATTTATGCGTATGAACCGTCATATTCGACATTGTTTTCACTCCATGTATTTTTAGCTATTCTTTTCCAACGAAAAGAGCTGACTTCATGTCAACTCTTTGAAATATTCGTTAAATAGGGTAGTGACGAGTTTTGGTTTGCATGGTGATCCAACGCAGCTCAGTGAACTCTGCAACTGAGACTTTACTCCCAAATCGTCCATAACCACTTTGTTTCACGCCACCAAAAGGCATTTGCGCTTCATCATGAACGGTTGCACCATTAATATGACAAATACCTGATTCGATACGTTTAGCAACATCTAGAGCTAGGGATAAATCTTGACTAAAAACTGCTGCAGATAATCCAAATTCTGAGTCATTTGCTAAATCGATTGCTTCATCAATAGTTTTAAAACGTTGAACGGTGCACACAGGACCAAAAGACTCTTCGGCATAAATCTGCATATCTTTAGTGACGTCAACTACGATAGTAGGTTGCATCATAGCACCATCAATGCTTAAACCTAGTGGTAAATATGCACCTTTTTCACGTGCATCTTCAATTAAATTTTTGATTCTTGTTGCAGCTTTTAAACTTTCTAGAACGCCTAGGGGTTCTTGACTCTCAAGTGGATTTCCTGCTCTGATATTCTGAACTTTATTGATCAATTTTTCGATGAATTGGTCTGCAATTTTTTCATCCACAAGAACACGCTCTGTCGACATACAGATCTGTCCCTGATTGAAAAAAGCGCCGAAACTGATGGCATTAACGGCTTCGTCCAGGTCCGCTTGCTCCAATACAATGACCGGTGCTTTGCCACCAAGTTCCAGCAACACTGGTTTGAGGTATTTCGCTGCAGTTTGTGCAATTATTCGTCCTACATGCGTTGAACCTGTAAAATTAATTCTTTTAGTCAATGGATGACTGATTAAACGCTCTACAATCTGTGGAGCATCTTGCGAAGCATGAGTAATGACATTGACAACACCATCGCCAATACCTGCTTCATGAAGTACTTCCCCAATTAATCGATGTGTTGCAGGGCAAGCTTCAGATGCTTTAAGTACGACTGTATTCCCACAAGCCAGAGGCATCGCTAAGGCACGAGTGGCTAAGATAACAGGAGCATTCCACGGCGCCATACCAACGATGACACCACATGGAACGCGAACACCCATAGCGATATTGCCAGGAACATCTGATGGAATAATATTTCCATCAATTTGTGTAGTCATGGCTGCCGCTTCTCTCAGCATATTGGCAGCAAGATGGACATTAAAGCCATACCACGTCGCAGTTGAACCTATTTCATGTATTGCAGTTTGAATAAACTGTTCAGTTTTTTGATCCATCAAATCTGCAGCTTTAAGCAATTTTAAACGTCGGTCTGTTGGTGATAGAACAGACCAAGTTTTGAATGCTTCATGCGCTGACTCAATTGCACGATCAACATCGCTTAAAGTCGCTGCTGCACTCGTTGATGCGATTGAGCCATTAATTGGACTGATTCTTTGAAAAGTTTGTCCTGAACTTGCTGCAACAGATTGGCCGTGAATAAGTAACTGTACGTTTTGCATGGTGAATGTTTCCTTACATGTCCATCATGACGAAAAAAGTAGATTCTGCTTAAGCAGGACGTTTATAAGTTTGAAGACCTGGTTTGATTGTTTTGTCATCCAAGAATTGCTTCATACCTTGTGCACGACCACCTTCATCATCACGGTAGTTGCATTGATCCAGTTTGGCGTATAAGTAATCTTCGTTTTGCTCCCAAGTCAGCTCACGACAGCGCTTAAAACCATTCTTCGCTGTACGCAGTACAACTGGATTCTTTTCAAGCAAATTATTTGCCAATTCAGTTACTTCTGCACGTAATTGAGCAAGTGGAACACTCTTGTTCACTAAGCCCATATTTGCAGCTTCAACACCAGAGAAGGTTTTGCCTGTCATGATGTAGTACATAGAAGCACGATGACCGACTGTATCAGCCATAGCTTTGCTCACTAAGTTACCTGGAGGAATTCCCCAATTCACTTCAGACAAGCCAAATGTAGCTTCATCTGCTGCAATGGCTAGATCACATGCGACTAGTGGTGAGAATCCACCACCGAAGCACCAGCCGTTTACCATTGCAATCGTTGGTTTTGAATAAAAACGAAGTAAATGCCATTGCCAACGTGATGCATCACGACGAATTCGCTCTTGGAAAATTTCTGGCTGGCTGTCAACCTCACGGAAGTACTCTTTCAAGTCCATACCTGCTGTCCAAGAATCCCCAGCACCAGTGAGTACCAAAACACCTGCTTCTGGATCGAGTTCAAGCGTTTCAAGTACATCAATCATTTCTTTATTTAAGGTTGGACTCATCGCATTTTTCTTTTCTGGGCGATTTAAAGTGACCCAAGCAATGCCAGCTTCAACTTTTACATCTACAGTGGACCAGCGATTTTGATAAGACATGATAAGCTCCTTAGTGTTTGTTTTATGTCCTGTTGGAATTAAGATAATATCAGTTAAACTTACATACAAGTGTTTTTTTGAATTTTTTATAAAATTTTTATAAACTATTGATATTTAATAAAATAATATTTTAAATGAATTTTATTTAAAAAAAAAATATTGATTATTTTATAAGTTTAGGTGATATTTTTTGAGTTGCCTGGACGGAGGCAATACATAGGATGTGTATTTTTTTAAAAGTATTTTAAAAGCTCTAAAAGGGACAATAAAAAATGGAACAAAGTGTAAGTAGTAAGACTAAAGCTACGCTTACACTCGTACTGTGTTTCGCTATCGCTGTATTTGAAGGTTTCGATCTTCAATCAATGGGCGTAGCAGCACCACGGATGCGAGCAGAGTTTGGCTTAGATAATACTCAAATGGCATGGGCATTTAGCGCGGCAATCTTGGGTACTTTACCTGGTGCATTATTAGGAGGTCGTTTCGCTGATAAAATTGGGCGTAAGGCAGTTCTATTGACCAGTATTTTAATTTTTGGAGTGATGTCAGTTCTAACGGCATATGCTTCTGATTATACACTGCTTTTAATCATTC
Organism: Acinetobacter sp. ANC_7654; assembly: GCF_056779855.1. Lineage (NCBI taxonomy): Bacteria > Pseudomonadati > Pseudomonadota > Gammaproteobacteria > Moraxellales > Moraxellaceae > Acinetobacter > Acinetobacter sp. ANC_7654. The sequence continues at coordinate 14,650 of NZ_JBWYIR010000004.1, forward strand.
GTTTCTTAACTGGCTTAGGGATGGGTGGCGCTTTACCAATGATGATCACCATGGCATCTGAGGCAGTATCAGAGAAACATAAAGGCATTGCAGTCAGTATTATGTATAGCGGTATTCCATTTGGTGGAATGTTGACATCATTCGTGGCAATGGGTTTAGCTGGTGATGCGCAATGGAGACATATCTTCTACATTGGTGGCTTCGCTCCAATTCTTTTAATCCCTTTGCTAATGAAGTATTTGCCGGAGTCTAAAGACTATTTAACAGCGACGAAGAATAAAACTTCTACCCCATTCTTTGAAGTGTTGTTTGCAAAAGAACGGCGTTTTTCCACGATTCAAATTTGGATCAGTTTTTTCTTTACGTTAGTTGTTTTATATTTTTTACTCAACTGGTTGCCACTATTGATGGGTGCACAAGGTTTAGGAAAAACAGAAGCGAACTATGTTCAAATTGGTTACAACATCGGTGGTATCTTCGGGTCGATTCTCATGGGAACTTTACTTGATAAGATTCGCATGAGTACTGTAATTAAATTTATATATATTGGTATCTTGTTATCACTGTGCTGTCTTGCAATCTCACCAACTGTTGCCTTACTTGTATTGTCTGCTGTGGGTTGTGGTCTATTTATTGTAGGTGGCCAATCAGCGCTCTACGGATTGGCAGCGATGTTCTATCCAACAGAAATGCGTGGCACGGGTGTAGGCGCTGCAGTCGCAGTAGGGCGTATAGGATCTTTTGCAGGGCCCCTATTTGCTGGCATGCTACTGTCGTTAGGTTCTAGTTCAGCAATGGTCATTGGTGCAAGTATTCCACTGATTTTATTTGCAGCTATTGCGGCATTAATGCTTGTACGCAAACCACGTCCAGAGCAGTCTGATGCTGTGCTAAATATAACTACACGTTAAACTTATGTTAAAAGTATGATTACGACAGTAGTCATACTTTTGTTCATCTATTAAGGAAGATAAAATGTCAGAAGTTAATCATTCGATTCCGACACTGAGCTATATAATTGCAAGGGTTGATCGTATTGTGAGTAAACTTTTAACTGAACGTTTAAAAGACTTAGATATCACCTTATCTCAGTTTACAGCATTGTCAGTTATCGCTGCGAAAGGCAATCTATCTAATGCAAAACTTGCAGAACGTTCATTTATTAAACCGCAATCTACTAATAAAATTCTACAAGATTTACAAAACCAGGATTGGATCAGTAGAGCTTCAGATCCCTCACATGGACGAAGAATTTTAATTAATGTAACGCCTAAAGGATTTGAAAAACTCGAACAATGTCGAAACATTGTTAATGAGATAGAACAAAAAATGTTAGATGGGGTAGATATCCATTTAGCTTATTTAATTCGAAACAATCTAGAGTTAATGGCAACCAATCTTCAAAAAATAAATATTGATGATACGAACTCATAATCACCTCAGTTATCAAAAATAGAATAGTGAATTTCCGGCCTAAAAGAGTCCTTTAAGTCAACAGAGATTGATATTCCAAATCTGACTCGTTAGGATCAATCATGATCAAAAATATTGAGTAGTTATATGTCTTCAGGGCAGCAAGTGTTAATTGAACTTCGCAAAATGATTATTTCTGGGGAGATTGCAGGAGGTTCTCGTTTGGCTGAAATTCCGACTGCTGAAATGCTAGGTGTATCACGTCAACCCATTCGAATGGCTTTTCGGCTTTTAGAGCAAGAAGGCTTACTCGTTAAAAATCCAACTCGAGGCTATACTGTTCGAGAAATTTCATCCAAATTAGTTCATGATGCGTTGCATGTACGTGGCGTTTTAGAAGGTCTAGCTGCAAAAACGCTTGCTGAAAAAGGCATGACGATAGATCAACATCAAACACTTTTGAATTGTATTACCCAAATTGATTCCATATTCAATAAACTAGAACTAACAAGCGATGATTTAGAAACCTACCATCATTACAACACTATTTTTCACAATACTATTATTCAAGGCTCGGATAATATTGCAATTGTGCAAGCACTTAGTAAAAACAATCAGTTACCTATGGCATCTGCACAAGCACTGACTTATGATAAAAATAATGCGCTGTCTGAAATTCGTCGTTTGCAATATGCGCATATCCAACACTGCTCAATATTCAATGCATTAAAGCAACAAGACTCAGCACGCGCTGAAAGTTTAATGCGTGAGCATAGTCATGTGGTTACTTTAGGGGAGACTATGCGTTCAATATTTCACACAGATGGGTCTATATAAAAAACCCTTCAATTAATGAAGGGCTACACTTGAAAATCTATCGATCCAAATTAAACATCAATGATAATTCGTTGAGATTTGGCTCTTGAGCAACAAGGTGTGAATTGATCATTTGCAGCTTGTTCCTCTTCAGTTAAATACATATCTCTGTGATCAATTTCACCTTCAACTACATTTACTAAGCAAGTGCCACAAATACCTTGTTCACAAGATAAAGGGATACAGATTCCAGCATGTTCTAAAGCTTGTGCTGCAGATTGATCAGCTGCGACATGAATACGTTGCCCTGTTTTTAAAATCTCAATTTCAAAACTGCCATCTTGACTGGTATCAATAGCTTGTGCGCTGAAATGCTCTTTATGTACTTGATGACTAGGCCAAGAGAGCGTATCTGCGGTATGGATCACATAGTTCATAAAACCATCTGGGCCACATACATAAATATGATGATCGATATGAGGAGAGGCAAAGACCGTATTCAAAAGAATATGTGTTTCAGGTTCATCATCAATATGGATGTGGACGGAATCTCCTAGAGCCTCTAAATCTTGTTGGAATGCAATAGAAGCTCTCGTTTTCACAAAATACAGTAATTGGAAGGACTGATTATTGCGTTTAAGCTCTTTAGCCATTGCTAAGATAGGAGTGATACCGATTCCACCTGCACACAAATATGCATATTCTGTCTCAGGAACCAAGGCAAACAAATTTCGTGGTTCACTAATCTTGAGCTGCTGACCCTCACGAAGTTGTTCATGAATAAATTTAGAACCACCACGTGATAAAGGATCATTCAGGACACCAATGACGTAACGGTGCTGCTCTGAACTACAATTTGCCAAAGAATACTGTCTAATTAATTGATTACCTAAGTGCACATCAATATGTGCACCGGCTTGAAAAGCTGGTAATAATTCACCATGGGTGTTTACCAGTTCGAAAGATAAAATGTGTTCATTATGACGATAAATCTTCTGAATAGTCACATCCATGTGAGTATCGCTCCTTGGTAAAATGAAAAACTGATAAAATGTGGGTTTACTTTAAACAACATTCAAAGTTGTAATTTTCTGCTCATCATTCGTTTGCTCTATGCTGATCAAGCGGTCTATTACTTTTCGAGATTGAACACCGCCTGCATCAATATTCAGCATCAGCAATTTACGATCAGGATGTCTCAATAAATTCTGTTGCTGTTGTTCAAGCATATCTAAATCTTCCGAGAAAATTTTGCCCTGTCCCTCACGAATTTGGTTAGTTAATTCGATGTTGTCGGGTTGGAAGTGTCGAGCCATTCCCCAGAAATACCAGTGAGACGTTTCCGTTTCGGGGGTAATAAAATCTACAACGATTGAAGACACTTTTTTATTTTCCGGTGCGTTGTAACCACCATGGCCTGCGTGGGCAACACCAACTTCAATATGAACATTGCTAGGTGCATGAAAGTGACAAATTTGCCAACGGTCTACTAGGACATCTGCAGCGAGATTATTACCTTTTAGAGCCATTTGCCAAAATGGAGGTGCATAAATGTTTTCCATATGACGTTCAGTCACAACGTGGTCACCATCAACACGAGTGGTTGGTGCAGCTTCATCGATTTCTTTTTGACCAATGCTGTTTGCATGAACATATGTTTCATGGGTGAGATCCATTAAGTTATCAATCATCAAGCGGTAATCACAGTTGATGTGGAATAGTCCACCACCATAGGCCCATTCTGGATTTTCAGCCCACTCTAAAGTTGGGAGTTGATCTTCACTTGCAAGCGATTGGTCTCCTGGCCATACCCAAATAAAGCCAAATTTTTCAATTGCGCGATAGCTTTTATTGCAAGGAAAGCCACGTACACGTTGCCCAGGCATTGAAACCGTTTTGCCGTCACATCCCATCACTAACCCATGATAACCACAGACCAGTTGACCATCTTCAACAAAGCCTAATGACAAAGGTGCACCGCGATGTGGGCAAAAATCTTCAACGGCATGTATTTGGTTTTCTTTTCCACGATAAAAAACCATTTTTTCACCGCAAATTTGTCTTCCTAGAGGCTTATCTTGTACTTCTTCAGGTCGTGCCGCCACATACCAAGCATTTTTTACAAACATGAGTTGATCTCCTTATCAATTGGATCCAATAATTCTATTTTTTAGATAAAAAGTCAATAATAATCTTTAAAACTAAATATTTTGGATCCATTTTTGAGAGAGCATTTAAATAATAATTATTTTTGAGCAAAAATGATGGCAAATCACCATCCAAGAATATGGCGAAATTGATTCATTGTCAGAGAGGGCACGAGGGGTTAATTTATTAAACAAAAAATACTTAAACTTGATGGATTATTGGGATTTTATTTTTAGCTTCATTAGAAAATTAAAATTGACCTAATTTTTTCATTTGACGACGACGTCTCGTGAGCCCCAAGATTTCTTGGCGATCTTGAATTTCTTGAGCAGAATAAGGAAGCGTCTGTTGCAATGCTTCGAGTTGAAGATGACTGTTTTCAATGAGGAAGCAATCATGCTCAACTGGCCATGCACTGGTAATGGGTTTGCGTTTACGGGAATAGTTCATGGTTAAATTATAAAATTTGAGAAAAGAATAGTGTAGATGCGTATCAAGTTAAACGACAAAAAATGTCGTAATGATTTAGAACACTAAGATTTTAAACCCTATTTTAATGAGAATCTTTCAACGTACTTTTAAGTCATATTAATTGAATAAAATTACCTAGATTTACACGGTTTACATAACATGTGGATTTTGAAATGAGTTGTTACGTTTCGTGCCATCCCTCTACTGGTTTTTAAGTTAATATTTTAAAAGTTAAAACTTAATAACACCAAGAAAATTAACAATAAAAATAAAGAAATAATCATTTCTGTAATGAACGATTCAATGAATAATCATCGGAATGAGTAAAAAATATGATGCTAATCGTGGTGTGTTTTGCTTTGGTCAGTTGCTATGCCGTATGGCGACTATTATTACAACCTAAATTGATTATGGGGAATACGCAGAGGCACTTTGATTTAACAAAACTCCTCAAGCCTACTGATCTCAGCCAGCCGGCGCGCTTGGTGTATGATACGGATTCTATCGAAGATATTCGTATGTTTGATGAGGTTGCTAAATTACTGTTTGAGAAACGTGTAAATCATCGTGATATCAAGTTTGCTCAGCAAATTCAATATGAGTTTTTGAACAAGATGCCATCACGAACTTTATGTCAGATCAATCAATTTGATTTAGGTGAGTGGTCGATTTTATGGGAATATCGTAATCAATCCCTTGAATACTATGTGAGTCAATATGGCATCATGTATCGACATACTGACGCACAAGGGGTAGAACATCAATCTGACTTTATTCAGTAATTTAGAATTTAATCATTAACTAAATTGAGATAATTTTGGAGCATGTCATCCCAAATTTTTTCTGCGCCTTTTTTGAAATATCCCATGTGTCCAATTGCAGGCATTTGATACTGTTTGGCTGTGATATCAATGTAGCGCATATCAGCAGAACGATAATGTTGCATAAAGGCTTGCCTCGAATTTGGGAGAGCCCAATCATCATCTAATGCTGAAACAGCATAAATTTTGGTTTTAACACTTGCATATTGTGCTTTTAAATCTTGTTGCTCGGGGTCAGCGAAAAAGTATAACGGATTTTTGCACCAACGACGCCACTGTTGATATACCCCTAAAGGCAGATCAGAGCCCATATTGAATTTACTCCAAGGTAAATAACCTGTGACTGCGACAATGGGTGGAAACACAATACTCCACATCACGGATACTTTGAATCTTTCTTTGAACGGCATATATCCTGCCCAACCTGCACCTGTACCGTAGCAACACATGGCACTGACTTGATGATGATTAGGGGTAAGTCCCAAGGCTTGACCACCATAAGAGTGTGCAGTCACAAATAAGGGGAAAGTATCGCTAGAAAAGTATTCAATGGCACCAGCGAGATCAAGTTTCCCCCAATCCAAATAACTCATTTTAAAACCTTTGAGTTGTGCTGGAGATGATGCCCCCACACCACGATAATCAAAGGTTAGCACTTCAAAACCACGTTCTGCAGCATACTCTGCAAATCTGCGATAAAAAGGTTGGGGAACCGCTGTCGCTGAAGCCACAATAATACGTGCAACAGTCTTCACACCAGATGATAGGTAGCGAGTGCCGGTGAGCATATAGTTATCTAAGGCAGGAAACTGAACTTGAGTTTTATTGATGCTTCTTGGCATCTGGTTCACATTTGGAATGGCTTGCATGTCTATATTTCCCGATATTGAACTATTGACCTTTAAAGCGAGGTTGACGTTTTTCGCTCATTGCTCGCATACCTTCGACTGCATCTTCAGATTGTATTAGTGGAAGAAGATGAGTCTTTAACTGATTAAAAGCGTACTGCTCATCATGTGAAATCGCTTCGTGAGCAGCCGTCAAGGTGGCTTGAACAGCGAGTGGAGCAGCTGAAGCGATGGATTCGGCAAGTTCAATGGCACGGTCAAGCGGATCTTGTTCTGTTACTTCAGTAATCAAATGAAGTCGAAATGCAGTTGCAGCATCAAAAAAATCCCCCGTCAATAAGTAGCGCATTGCATTAGACCAACCTGCAGTTTTAACGAAGCGTGAAGTTGCTCCGCCAAAGGGGAGGATGCCACGTTGCACTTCAAGTTGAGTAAATTGGGTATTTTGATGGGCAATACAGATATCGGCATTCAACATCAATTCTATTCCAGCAGTAAAACAATACCCCTTCACAGCGACAACGACTGGTTTTTTTCGTTTACGACCAGTCGTGCCCCATGGGTTAATCAAGTTCATATCTTCCGAAAATATACCATCTGACATACGCGGCTGAAGCTCAACCAGATCTAATCCTGCCGTAAAGTGCTCTCCATGTGCATAAATCACAGCACAGCGTAAATCAGACTGGTCTTCATAGGTGGTAAGTGCTTGTGAAAGTTCATCAATCATATGACTGTCGAATGCATTGCGCTTCGCAGCACGGTTTAAACCAATCAACATCAGATGATTGCGAATTTCAATGGTTATTCTGGTCGTTTGAGTTGTATTCATCATTATTATTTTCCATTGAGGATATTCTATTTTTAGAGAAGTTTAATGGTTAGGTCAAAACTGTGCAGTTCAAATTGAACAGCGCTAAGTCGTGTTCGTTAAGAATCATGTATGGTGCCATTCAATATGCGTTAGGATAGGCGCATCAAATAAACCACGATCATTTTAAGTAGTGTATGAGCCTTTTAGAAATTATTTCAGTATTGATGAGTGTATTGGGTGTAACCCTCACTATTCGCCGTAATATTTGGTGTTGGCCTGTGAATCTCGTGGCTTATGGCTTATATGCAAAGTTATTTTATGATTATCAACTCTATGGTGAAACGATATTACAATGCGTGTTTATCGGTTTAGGTGTGTATGGGTGGTGGATATGGAAAGCTCAGTTTAAACAACAAGAGCAACTTGCCATCAATCGTATTCAAGGGTTGAGAATTATCAAACATGTGTTTTTTACGATGTGTGCAGGACTTATTTTTGGTTTAGGTCTGGATTATTTTACGGATGCTTCCATTCCTTATTTAGATGCTCAATTGGCAAGTTTAAGTCTGCTCATTACATATTGGACGTCTAAACGATATTTGGAAATTTGGCCTGCTTGGATCGTGGTGGATATCATCTATGTGATGATGTTTATGTATAAAGATCTATACATGACGGCTGGTCTTTATGGCGCATTTATTGTTTTAGCCTTATTAGGTTATCTTCAGTGGAAGAAAAAATATCAAGTTCAACAGCAAACCGTCTACTCACTCTGAAAAATTTACATCCTTGGACATTGATTTGAATGATTCGATCTGCAAAATTAAGCGGATCGATGTAACAATGAAATTGAATTTAACCAGTAGACTTTAAATGTATGATTATCCACTTTTGGGAAGCTCGATTTCTGCAATTTGTAAAATCATTACAACAGCATCCTCACCGTTATCTTAATTTTGAATCCGTTGCCGATTTTTATCAATGTCAGTGGTTAAAAACGCTTCCTCCTCATACTGAATATTTTTGTACTGGATTAGACGATGGTGCAGAGCAATTTGATATTTTGATTCAATATTTGCATCATCAAGTCAGTATTCACATTGCACAAGAAATTAAAGTAATTTATCGAGAACTCGATCTCTAAGAGTTAGGAGTGTGCTTAGCAATTTTTAGCTGAGTCAAATTAAAATACTTGAGCGTATCGTTAGCTGGATTTAAGCAAAAAAAGCTTTAAAAAAAAAATAGAATAAATGGTAAAAAAACCTTGATAAATCCTAATCTTAAGGTTAGATTGTGATAATAAGTGCAATTATAATAAAAAATATGTGATTTTATTCACTATATTTTGTAGGGGTGAAATAGATTTAATGATTACAGAGTTAAATGAAAATATAGTTTATTTTGATGAGCTGTTTCAATTGAGTTAGTTCATTATGTTAAGACTATTCAATCGAATTTTTCGCCCCTATACACTTCATTCATTTATGAATCAAAGTGTGTTGATGAATTGGAGTACCTTAAATAAATGTATTCTGGTTATGGTATTGGGCGGACTTGCACATATCACCTGGATTGCATGGTATTTATTTTCATTTCATCATCCTGCATTACATCATTGGCTCAATCCTGATTATTATTATTTTCACCTATCACGGATGTTGCTGTGCTGTGTATTACAGTTCTTACTGATTATTCCTTGTGTCATATGGCGTCATAAAGAATGGGTGAGACAATATTTACCTTACTTTATTATTTTGGTATTTTCCGTAAGCTTTATTTATGGTGGCTATTCGGTTGGTATCAGTAGTCCTGCTACCGTTGCGGGATTTATCAGTATTTTAACAGTTGGTCTGGTTTTATTTGAACGCAAGATTGTGTATCTGCTTTTTTTACCAGTCACTGTATATATGCTCATTGCAATTGTCAGTAGTGCATTGGGTTATATGACCTACGCACCAGTCTTTAGTGATCAGCTCAATTATTCAGTCATGGTATTTAATGAATTCTGGGTTTATTCACAACTTTATTTTTACGTGCCTATTTTTTTTGCGACTTTTGTATTGTTTGAAATTTTGTTGACGCAATGGAGAAATCGAGAAAAACAAATTAATTTAATGAGTCAAATGGACCCGCTTACGGGGATTTATAACCGTCGAAAAATAGGTTTAGAACTCAATGAAATTCAATTACAAGAACGAAAATTTGCTCTCATTCTGTTAGATCTTGATCATTTTAAGAGTATTAATGATAACTATGGTCATGATATCGGAGACAACGTCTTAAAGCGTGTTGCCAATGTACTACGTCAAAATATACGTGATACAGATATTGTTGGGCGATTTGGTGGTGAAGAGTTTGTGATGCTGTTGCAGAATAAAAACCTCAGAGCTGCGATGGAGGTCGCAGAGCGGTGTCGCAAAGAAATTGAAAATGAGCTCTTTTATATCGATGAACGTACGACGATCAGAGTGACAGCAAGCTTTGGTATAGCCATTTCTGAATTTAATTTAAATAAAGAAGCGGTGATTCGTTATGCAGATCAAGCATTATATCTAGCAAAAAAACGTGGTCGTAATCAGGTTAGACACTACTACGAACTTCAGGATGCTGATGTCATACAAAAAAGTGAAACTTGAGCCGTAAAATTATCAGGTCACAAATTCGTCATTTAAATCAGTTTTACTTCATCTTGAAATGCTTTAAGATTGGTTGACTATTAATCAAATATTTGATTTAAAATTTAAAAAATTATGAAGATCAAATTCTTATCATAATTGAGATGAACGTATTATGACGATACTACCCGTTGCTCAAAAAGGTGAAGTGATCCTTGAATTGGTTGCATCGCCGGTAAGTGAACTTGAGTTTAGTAGTAGCTGGTTAACGCATCTGGTTGAAGCAATGAATTTTACGATGCAACAGCGCAATGGTGTCGGTATTGCTGCACCACAAGTTTATGTCTCTAAAAGGATTATTATCGTCGCTTCAAAACCCAATATACGGTATCCCGATGCGCCTGAGATGGAGCCTATTTACATGATTAATCCTGAAATATTGGAGCGTTCTGATCATGTTGTTTTAGGAGAAGAGGGATGTTTAAGTGTAGAGAATCGACGTGCGGAAGTAGCTCGAGCTTCATCAATCCGTGTCCGTTATCGTAATATGCAAGGACAGGAAATTACTGAGACTTTTTCAGGATTCCCTGCACGAATTATTCAACACGAAATTGACCATCTTGATGGGATCTTATTTGTAGAGCGAGTTCACGCTGCTTAAAAAGACAATATAAAAGATAAAAGGACAGAATGAAGTTAATCAGGAAGATTCAACATATGATTAAGCGATTGTATCGTATGGCCAATACGTACATCCTTGATCCTCAAAATATGCTGATCAATTGGAGTGATTTTAAAAAGGGACGGCTTATCCTCTTTTTTGGAATTCTAAGCCAACTTGAGGTCGCTCGCTGGTTAATTGTGGCTTTTTATACCCCTGAAAAAGCACAGTGGTTAAATCCTGACTATTTTGAATTACGTGTTACCCAATTGTTGGTGACCTCCGTGATTTATCTTGTCCTGTTTTGGAGTTGTTTCAAGTTTCAGCATATCGCTAAGTTTCAAACCTTCATTGCTTATTTTGCCCCTAGTTTCTTTGGAATGACCATGATTTATTCAGGGTATTCGATTGGAATTTATAGTCCTGCAACAATGGCAGGGTTCATCAGTATTGTATTGGTCGGGTTGGTATTTTATAGCCGTAAAATTATTTATGGGATTGCAATTCCAATTACGATATACACGTTATTAACGTGTTACTTGACGCATATCGATCGAATTCGTTATGCACCTATGTTTAGTGATGAGTTGAATAAAAGTATCGTTTACCAAAATGATTTTTGGGTCATGAGCATGGTACAGCTCTACGTGCCCATTTTACTTATGAGTGTTTTATTCTTTGAGATTTTACTCACCCAATGGCGCAGTCGTGAAAAACAATTCGAAACCAGCAGTAAATTTGATGCGCTGACGAACGTTTATAACCGTCGTCAGATCAATGAAGTGTTATCACATTTTCAGCAGGATCGTGCTGATTATGCTGTGATCTTATTGGATTTGGATCATTTTAAACAAATTAATGATCAATATGGTCATGCAGCAGGAGATGAAGTCCTGAAACAGGTGGCGACGCGTTTGGAATATCATGTTCGTATTGGTGATACGGTTGGACGTTATGGCGGTGAAGAATTTATATTAATTCTGGACAATCTCAGTCGTGATCAAGCGGTTGATATCGCAGAACGTTGCCGTAACGCAATTGCACAGCAGCCGATTGTGCTGGATGATGGAACCTCGTTAAATGTGACGGCAAGCTTTGGTATTGCACTATCCCATGAGTTATCTGATCAAGACGTCATTACGCATTGTGCAGATCACGCTTTATATATTGCCAAAGAAAGCGGACGAAATCAGGTACAGTTATATCATTCAGCTTAATTCAATGATTAAATTTCGGTTTTGGTACTACTAACTATAGAGAAACATACGCTTATGTTTTTTTTATAGCAATGCTTTTGTTTTGGTCAGTGATCATCAAATTCATACCATAAATTGATCTGAACGATAAAGCAGTCTTTTTAATGCTTAAAGCGCATTGACATGATCGCTGAATACATCCAAATTTTAATAAAAATAAATATGAATATTCGATAATACAATTAGATGATGACTCGAGAGAATGAAGTACAACAACAGCGCAGTTTATTGCAAGCTATCAAATATGTCTTGTTAGAATCTGATCGTTCTATTATTAACTGGTCCAATTTTAATAAAGGGATTCTGTTACTTATATTTGGGCTGTTGATGCTCGTCGGTCATTGGTTGTGGTACTACCTAACTTTCCATTCAGAATATCAAATTTGGTTAGATCCAGAATATTATCCTCATCGGACATTGACCACATGTTTACAAGTGATTTTGACCGCGTGTTTTCTGATAATCGCTTTAATGCTTCGAAAAAATGCTACTGCTCGCCGAATCTTGGGCTATTTAATCCCCTTATTTTATGGATTGATTGTCATTTTTTCAGGATACACGGTTGGGATTTATAGTCCTGCGGTGATGGCGGGAACGGTCAATATTGTATTAATTGGTTTTGTGTTATATGAACAGCGCATCATCTATAGCGTCTCTTTTATTATTGCTTGTATTATCTTGTGGTTGGCAGTACTGACGGCCAATGGTCAACTGACTTATGCACCATTATTTAGTGATGCACTGAATCAATCTAATTTGTATGCCAATCCTTTTTGGCTGAAAAGTATGGCGGTACTATATTTACCTATACTGTTGTGCTCAGCAGTTTTTTTTGAGTTGATCTTGTCGCAGTGGAGACGACGTGAGCGTAAGATTGAAGTACTAAGTCAGAAAGATGCGTTAACCAACATCTATAACCGTCGTTACATCAATCAGTTTATTAGTAAGTTAATTCAACAAAATCGCAGCTTTGCTTTCATCATCTTAGATCTCGATTTCTTCAAGCAGATTAATGACAATTATGGTCATGATGTTGGTGATCTTGTACTCAAACGTATTGCTCTCATTTTAAAACAGCAAACACGAGAAGAGGATATAGTAGGAAGGCTCGGTGGTGAAGAGTTTGTTCTAGTACTGACAGATGGTGATATCGACGAAGCATTAATCATCGCAGAACGCTGCCGTCGAACGATCGAAAGTGAAAAAATTGAGATTAGCCCAGCGACTTTTATTCAAGTGACCGCAAGCTTTGGCGTGGCGATGTCACAAAATTTACCACATCTATACACAGACGAAGTAAAGCAAAGGATTTATAGTGCAGCGGATAGAGCACTATATCTTGCAAAGCAAAATGGTCGTAATCAAGTCAAATGTGACACGATATCGACAGCTGAATTTGAAATTTGAGATCTTATTTTGGGTCTCCATTGATCACCAAGAGAATAAAAATGAAGACACCTGTACCTGATTATCTTGCCCATGTATTGGACCAATGTCATGCGAATACCGAAGGAGCATTGGCTGACTATATTCCTGAACTCGCAGCTGCCAATCCAAATCGTATCGCTTTAGCACTTTCAACCATTGATGGTACGATTTATTCTTCAGGGGATGATGAAGTTGAGTTCACGATTCAATCAATGTCTAAACCATTTGCTTATGCGTTAGCGATTCAAGAACATGGTTTGGCTCAGGTATTAGAAAAAGTTGGTGTTGAACCTTCGGGGGAAGCATTTAATCAAATCTCATTAGAAAAAGAACGATCGATTCCCAAGAACCCAATGATTAACTCGGGTGCGATTACGACACATTCTTTATTACCTCATAAAAAGACTGTTTCACGTGCAGAACATTTACGACGTTTCTTGAGTGAACTGTGTGGGCGTGAATTAACCTTTGATGAGCAAGTCTATCAATCTGAGCTGAAAACAGCATTTCGTAATCTTTCGATTGGATATATGTTGCGTACCGTCGGCGTGCTAGAAGAAGACCCAGAGCATATTGTTCATGGTTATATTCAACAGTGTGCGATTAAAGTCACCGTGAAAGATTTAGCGCGAATGGGCAGTGTATTGGCGAATGGCGGAAAAGACCCTGTTACGGGAAAATGTATTTTAGATCGTCAGGTATGTCGTCAGGTACTTAGCGTCATGATGACGTGTGGTATGTACGATGCAGCTGGAGATTGGTTGACCACCGTTGGTATTCCTGCCAAAAGTGGTGTGGCAGGGGGGATCATTGGTGTCTTACCAGGTCAGGTTGGAATTGCGGTTTTTTCGCCTAAATTAGACAGCCATGGCAACAGTGTTCGAGGTGTGGAAATCTTTGAACGTCTATCAAGTGATATGGGATTACATTTAATGGAGGGAACCCCTTCAGCACAAACCATTATCCAAAGTCGCCGTGAGTATGATGATGGCATGGTGGTGTATGAGCTACGTGGTGTCTTGCAATTTACAGAGACTGAAATGTTCTTGCGTGAGTTACAGAATGAGCCTGTAGGTAAAAATAAAGTAGTGCTTGATCTTACACATTTGACCTTGATCCATGATGTCGGTGCTCGAATGTTATTTGAAGGTGTGAAACGTCTACAGGATGATGGTCACAAAGTGGTGGTTTTAGATGCGGAATCATTGTTATCGGAGCAACAAAGTAATGGACACAAACGCGTCATTGTCCAACAGCACTTGCATGATTATTTAAAGTGATCAGCAAAGATGATGTACTTTAAGATGCGTGTATAATATTGAAAATTGTATACCGTTTTTTGGGAATGTTATGAAGTCTGAAGTCCAGCAAGGCAAAATTAAAATTTATCATGCCGATAAAGGTTTTGGTTTTATTGGTGGTGCAGGTGAGGATATTTTTTTCCACATTTCTGACTTTCCTGCAGATGAAGGTGAGCCAAAACGCAATGACCGAGTCAAATTTCAGGTTGTTGAAAATCAAGGTAAATTAAAAGCAGTCAAAATTCAACGTATAGCTGACCAGTCAGCGAAAGCGAAGAAGTCTCGTGTGGCATCACATAATCAGGCGATTACCAGCGCATTATTATCAAGTTTTAAAAAATAAAAAGCAAAAAAAGCCCTGAATCATCAGGGCTTTTTTACATAACTAATCAATCATTTATGTCATGTTTAGATGTTATTTTAGATGATCAGCAATATCGGTAAAAATCACGCCTAAACCATATGCACCTGCATCAGGATAGCCTAAGCTACGATCCCCGACAGTACCTGCACGACCCATACGTGCAACAATCTCTTTGGTCGATTCTGCGCCTTGAACAGCAGATTGAGCACCTAAGATAAAGTTTTCCTTAAAGCTTTTGTCGGTGTTGGCAGACCATGAATCTGCGCATGGCACGAGCGCATCAATGAGAGTTTTATCTCCCACTACCGCGCCACGTCCAAATGAACGTTCACCTGTGGTTTGAATACCTTTTACTGCGGCTTGCAGCATATCGGCAAAATCTGCCACGCTTAACGTGGTTTTACCTTGAATGGCTTTACTTGCAGCGCGGAATGCAGAACCCCAGATGGGACCCGAAGCACCGCCACAATGTTCCATAATGATCATGGAGCTATTGAGCAAGAATTCATCCATCTGCTGTGCTTGGATCAAGCTTTGCCATTCTTTCTTGAGTTGTTTAAAGCCTTTAGCCACACTCATGCCGAAGTCACCATCGCCTGCGTGTGCGTCTAACTCACAAAATGGCACTTCATTTTTAATGATACATGCTGCCATGACATCGACTACATAGCGCATGTTTTCAATGGTGAATTGCTCATTTTGAATTTCAGCATGTTCTGCTGCAGTTTCAACTTGGTTGTTACCTTGTTGTTGAGCATTAGTATTCTTTGTTGCAAACTCAATGGCTAAAGCAGGTGAACCATCAAGTTTAAAGGCAGGGGTGTTGGCTTCGGCATCTAAGTATGTTTTGAGTTCATCATCCAATTCAAGTAATGAAATGGATGCGCCATTCATGTCGATACTGGTCATGTAGTTGCCGACAAAGGTACGGTAAATTTTGATGCCCTTATGTGCAAGGTGTTCACATACATCATGATTAAACAGATACAGTTCTTGCATTGGGGTAGAACCAAAGCCATTGATCAATACTGCAACTTCTTTCATGTCTGGACGATCTAAAAACAGGTCATCGACCATACGTTGTGCCAGTTCTTTTGCTGGCAAGATTTTTTCACGACGGATCCCCGGTTCACCATGAATACCCACGCCGTATTCCATTTCATCATCGGCAAGGGTGAAGGTTGGTGTGCCTTTAGCAGGAACAGTACATGAGCTATAGGCAAAACCTAAACTGATGACATTGTCAGCCGCTTTTTGAGCGACTGTTTTAACTTCACCTAATTCTAAGCCTTTAGATGCTGCTGCGCCTGCAATCTTATGAACAAAGATTGTGCCTGCGACACCACGACGTCCGACGGTATATAAACTATCTTTGACTGCAATATCATCTGCCACTTTCACAAAGTCGACTTGAATTCCGTCTTCAGCGGCTAAGGCTGCACCATTCTGGAAATTCATCATGTCGCCAGAATAGTTTTTGATGATCATTAACACGCCTTTGTCGGTTGCGACGTGTTGCAGTGCTTTATAGACCTGAATTTGTGAAGGCGATGCAAAGACATCGCCACATACGGCAGCGTCTAACATGCCTGTGCCCACAAAGCCCGCGTGTGCAGGTTCGTGCCCGCTACCACCACCACTGATCAGTGCAACATTATTATGTTTTTCTTTTCTTGAAATAATTTTGTGAGGCTCAGTAAATGCGAGTTCTGGGTGTGCCAAGACAAAGCCTTTGCACATTTCCACAACGAGGTTTTCAGCACCGTTCATTAGTTTTTTCATGGAGGAATGCTTGCACGTTTCTTTAGGAGATTTGGAATAGGCTTATTATTATAGAAAGTGACTGAGATTGCTGAATTAAAAATGTAAAAATGTAAAAATGGATGGTTTGGGTGTGATGGGTTAGAAAAGGGGCATTTTTGATTTATATCCACTTGAGCCTAGATGAATAAAATATTCCTATATGATGTATTGACTTGAGTGATTATTAATTTTGATGAGCTGAAATTCAAGAAATCTAGGGAGGCTCGGAATAATATTATCCCTCCCCCCCAAAAAAATAATTTAGTGACTGAAAAGCTTGAATACTTGAACCGGTTTTTTAATTTTTTGAATGAATGTGTGAGTGGAGTTACTTAATAGAGTGATATCGCAGGATGTTAGAAATTTTGGTTGGACGGTTAAAATTATACCTTGTAAAAAGTACACAGAAATAATTCCAACTTTTAAGATAATTTTTATAACATCAACATGACTAGAGTAACTACCGTCAATCAGCGTGTTTTGCAATGAAGGTACAGTAAAAAAGAATAAGATCAGCATAGCTATAGCACAGAAAGCTCCAAGCCCTCTGATGATGTCGGGATTGGAAAGTACTTCAAGCTTTAGAGTGTAAAACCCATTTTTAATTTTTTTTAAACGCCTCATTTCATATAATCTCATAACCTATCTTTACTACTTTGATTAACATATAATTTCTTAATTTACAATGTTTATAGTGATTAATATCTAAGCAATTAATAAATATTTCAAAAATGTTTGCTCATCTAGAATTGTTTTAGCTCCTCCCTTTATTAAAGGGAGGTTGGGAGGGATTAATAAAAAATTAGTAGAATAAAAAATGAAACCCTACAATAAAAATTTAAAGCAAGCCTCGCGTGACTTACGCAATAACATGACCGATGCTGAAAAGTTGTTATGGTCAAGACTTCGTAATAAGCAGATTTTAGGTTTGCAGTTTTATCGGCAAAAGCCAATTTTGAATTACATCGTGGATTTTTACTGTCCTGCTGCCAATTTAGTGATTGAGTGTGATGGTAGTCAGCATTTTACAAAAGAAGGCTTAGAGGCAGATCGGATTCGAGATGAAGCTTTGGCTCAACTTGGGCTTAAAGTGCTGAGGTTAGATAATGGGCAGGTGATGTTGAATTTTAGAAGTTAAGATCTCTCTTAAGTAAGAAAGATCTTATAATACTTACTTAAATTTTAAAAAATAAAATAGCAGTAGCATTGTCAATAGATGGGGAGATTGTAGATTCGTCGTAATAGTACAAGAACATCTTTTAATTCTTTGAAAGTTATTCCAAAGGCACTAAAAGAGTAGTCTCTGAGGGTAGAGCAGAAGTCACAATGATCATCTAAGAAAATTTTAAAAGTATTAGCTAAAAACGTATAAGTCTCTCTATCTAATTTAATTTCCAATGGATCTGTTTTAGCTACATAAGCATTACTTCCACAATGAATATTTATAATATTTTCACGAAAATTTATAAAATTATTCTGCCGTAATGATCGTTCGAAAGCTCCTATGCGTGCCGCCCGTAAATGATTTAATTTTGATGCATGTTCAAAGGGCTTTCCTTGGCTTTTTTTGAGTTCGCCATTTAAATAATTAACTGTGTATTGTGCTTTAATACGAACTAAGGGGTCTGTCCCTGAATCAACTAAAACAGCTAATCCATCTAGATTAAAAGATAAATAATCTTTAATATTGTAAGTAGGATTAGATGGGTCTAAAAGAAAAATATCAGTAATATCTCCTGATGTTGGATCTATAAAGAAAAATTGATCGCTCTCTTTCGCGAGATTACATTGCGGACATACTTTATGTAGATTTTCCCACGTATAACCTAAATGAGGAAAAGATTTTTTAGGTAGATAATGTTCAACAGCATAGCTATCTCCTACATAACATTCACAAATATAACATTTATCATGATAAATAGCTTTTAACGCCTGTTTTACATTCTCATGTGCATAAATATCTTGTCGAATTTTTTTGTGGTCAGATAAGTGAGCTAATTGATCTGCTGATAAATTAGATAAATTATTAGGAGTATTTACAATATTTCTATCTACCTGACGCATATTATCCACTCAAAACTTTTTTAGTTAAATCTGGGGTTGAGAATATAGATAAAAAAGTGTCAAGCTCATTCACAATGGATGATGATGCTTTATATTTATTATATATTTCTATTAATGAATTTATATATTGCTCTTTGTTTTCACTGCTAATAAGCTTTTTAAAATTCTTTAGATCAGTTTCAATTTCATCTGAAAATCTTCCATCATAATTAAAAATTCTACTAGTAATACTATCGATATCCATTAATGAAAAATCTTCTTCAATGATATTTCCAGAAGGTAATTGAATTACCATAGATTCCTTTGGTAGACCGCGAACAACAAATGGGCTATGTGTTGTTACTAGGAATTGAATGTTTTTAAAATTTGATGTTAAAACTTGTAAGTAGTTTTCTTGAGCTTTAGGATGAAGGTGTAGATCAACCTCATCAATTATTACTATACCTGGAACATCTTGAAAATTACTATATTTTTGACGTAGTTCTAAACTATTTTCAAATACGTAAAGTTGGCGAGTTACAATTGAAGTAATAGTAACTAATAGGTCTAATTCTCCTTGTGATAATGAGGTTATTAAGCCTTGAGTAGAAGACCAAAGTTTACGATATGGATGACGAGAAATTTGGAAATTACCATAATCTTTATTGGTGACTAAATTTAGTATTCGAGGAATACTAGAGAATGCATTTATTGATCTTTCGTAACCAATGAAATTATCTAATAATAGCTCAATGATTAAACTTTCAAGATCTGTACCTGAGTGTGCAACTTTAAAAGGAAATGGATAGTCCGTGTTATTGTTTTTTTGTGTAGAAACCTTGAATACATAATCATCTTTTAAATCATTGACCTCAAGAGCATCAGGTTCATAACGATAGCTGGGTCTATATAAGAAAATATTATTAATGAGATAGTTTGTATTTTTATTTTGAGAATATGAGTTTTCTTCATAATGAAATTTATTTATCTTGATTTTTCCCCATTCTTCACTATTATTAATGTTTGCATTAGTTTTATTCTTTGTAATTTTGAATACGCTTCTTTTATAGTTATTATTCTCAGCCCCAAGTGAGTATTTTAAATTTAAAGAGTAGTATTCTTGATCATTTAATACTTCATATGGACTGATAGCCCTAAATCTTTTTTCATCTTTAGGATTGTAGTCAGGAAAACTAATATTTAAATTACTAATAAATGAATCAACAATTAAACCTAAAAGTGAAGTTTTAGAGCTACCATTTTCACCAACAAAGCATATAACTTGTGATCTCTTTTCTATATCTATGTTTAGTTCACGAATACTTTTAAAATTAGTTAAATTAATTGATTGTATGGGCATTGAGATTTCCTTTTATATAAAAAGGTCTTCAAAATTTTGAAGACCTTTTTTAATTTTTAAAAATTAAACAATCGAATCATCCAAATTCGGCGCTAACCAACGTTTCGCCTCATCCAACGTCCAACCTTTACGCTTCGCATAATCTTCCAACTGATCACCAGAGATTTTACCCACGTTAAAGTATTCCGTTTCAGGGCTTGCGTAATAGAAACCGCTCACTGATGAAGGTGGCCACATTGCAAAGCTACTGGTTAAGTAAGTTCCGATCTTATCAGTGGTACCTAACCAATCAAATAATGGCGCTTTTTCAGAATGTTCAGGACAAGCAGGGTAGCCAGGTGCAGGACGAATACCCACATACTTCTCTTTGATCAACTCTTCATTTGAAAGCTGTTCATCGGCTTGGTAGCCCCAGAACTCTTTACGAATACGTTGGTGCAAGTGTTCTGCAAATGCTTCTGCAAAACGGTCACCCAAGGCTTGAACCATAATCGCGTTATAGTCATCACCTTTGGCTTTGTATTCTTGCGAAAGCTCTTCCGCACCAAAGATCGAAACGGTGAAGCCACCTAGGTAGTCTTGCGCTACATCTTTTGGTGCAACAAAGTCAGCCAGTGAGAAATTTGCTTTACCTGTGACTTTGTCAGACTGCTGACGAATATGCTCAAAGGTATGCGTCACATTGCCATTTTCATCCGTTACCGCAACAGTGTCTGCTGCAACACGGTTGGCAGGGTAAAGACTGAAAGTAGCGCGCGCATCGAAACGTTTATTTTCGATAATGTCTTTGAGCATCGCTTGTGCTTGTTCAAACAAATCACGTGCAGCTTCGCCAACGACTTCATCCTCAAGGATTTTCGGGTATTTACCCGCCAAACTCCAAGAAATAAAGAATGGTGTCCAGTCGAAGTATTCCACCAAAGTTTCTAAAGGATAGTTGGTGAATGTTTCAGAACCAATAAAGTTTGGTTTAACTGGGGCATGCTTTTCAAAGTCAATTTTGAAACCATTTTCAATCGATTCAGCATAAGAAAGTTTTGCTGCTTTCGGTTGCTTGTTTGCAAGACGCGTACGGATTTTTTCATAATCTGCTGCATAGTCAGCTGCCAATTGAGGCTTCATATCAGCAGATAAAAGTTGCGTTGCAACACCGACTGCACGAGAGGCATCAGCAGTGTAGTACACGCCATCATTGTGATATTGCGGTGCAATCTTCACAGCGGTATGCGCTTTCGATGTAGTCGCACCACCAATCATCAATGGAATATTAAAACCTTTACGTTGCATTTCTTTGGCAACAAAAACCATTTCATCTAATGAAGGTGTAATCAAACCAGACAAACCGATGATGTCAACTTTTTCATCAATCGCTGTTTGTAGAATTTTCTCACACGGTACCATCACGCCAAGGTCAACGATGTCATAACCGTTACAGCCAAGTACCACACCCACGATGTTTTTACCGATGTCGTGTACGTCGCCTTTAACAGTAGCAAGCAAGATTTTACCTTTGGCTTCGCCTTGGGTTTTTTCTGCTTCAATGAACGGATTCAACCAAGCCACGGCTTGTTTCATCACACGTGCAGATTTCACCACTTGTGGTAAGAACATTTTGCCGGCACCGAACAGGTCACCCACCACGTTCATACCTGCCATGAGTGGACCTTCGATCACATCAAGTGGACGTGCTGATTTTAAACGTGCTTCTTCAGTATCTTCATCGATATAAGTCGTAATACCTTTAACTAACGCGTATTCAAGACGTTTTTCTACAGGTTCATTGCGCCATTCAAGGTTTTCTTCAGCCTTTTGTGCACCCGCTTGACCACGATATTTTTCCGCAACAGCGAGTAATTTTTCAGTCGCTTCTTGACCGCTTGCGCCTTGGTTACGGTTCAGTACCACATCTTCAACCGCTTCTTTTAGCTCAGCATCGATATCATCATAAATTGCAAGCTGACCTGCGTTGACGATACCCATGGTTAAGCCTTGTTGAATGCCGTGATACAAAAACACCGCATGGATCGCTTCACGAACAGGCTCATTACCACGGAATGAGAACGATACGTTTGAGATCCCGCCTGACACCATCGCATTTGGAAGGTTTTGTTTAATCCAACCGGTTGCTTCAATGAAGTCAACACCGTAGTTATTGTGTTCTTCAATACCTGTTGCGACCGCAAACACGTTCGGGTCAAAAATAATATCTTCAGATGGGAAACCCACTTCGTTGACTAAGACATCGTAAGAGCGCTTACAGATTTCCTTTTTACGTTCAGCTGTATCCGCTTGACCATTTTCATCAAACGCCATGACAATGACTGCCGCACCGTACTGACGGCAGAGGCGAGCACGTTCGACAAACTCGTCATAACCTTCTTTTAAGGAAATTGAGTTTACAACCGCTTTACCTTGTACACATTTCAAACCTGCTTCAATAATCTCCCATTTAGAAGAGTCAAGCATGATTGGCACACGTGAAATATCAGGCTCAGATGCGATCAGATTCAAGAAGTGCACCATCGCACCTTGTGAATCGAGCATGCCTTCATCCATGTTGATGTCAATGATCTGTGCACCTGCTTCGACTTGTTGACGAGCAACATCTAAAGCTTCGGTGAAGTTGCCTTCTTTAATTAAACGCAAGAATTTTTTAGAACCTGTGACGTTGGTACGTTCACCCACGTTCACAAACAAAGAATCTTTAGTAATGTTAAATGGTTCTAAACCACTTAAACGACATGCAGGTTCAATTTCAGGGATTTGACGCGGCGTAATACCTTCAACTGCTTGCGCAATCGCACGAATATGATCCGGCGTCGTACCACAACAACCACCCGTAATGTTAATTAAGCCACTTTCAGCAAATTCTTTAATAAATGCTGCGGTTTCTTCAGGGGTTTCATCATAACCACCAAAGGCATTTGGTAAACCAGCATTTGGATGCGCAGAAACAAAGGTATCGGCAACGTCAGACACGGTTTTGACGTGTGGACGCATCGCATCTGCACCCAGTGCACAGTTAAAGCCAATCGATAAAGGCTCTGCATGGCGCATTGAGTTCCAGAATGCTTCTGCGGTTTGACCTGTGAGTGTACGCCCAGATGCATCGGTAATGGTGCCCGAAATCATAATTGGGAGTTCATAACCAATTTCTTTAAACACTTCTTTCACTGCAAAGATCGCAGCTTTCGCATTTAAAGTATCGAATACCGTTTCAATCAAGATGATGTCTGCACCACCTTCAATCAATGCCTTAGTCGCTTCAATGTAGTTAACTTTTAACTCATCAAAGGTGATGTTACGGAATGCCGGATCATTTACATTTGGTGAAATTGAAGTGGTACGTGACGTTGGTCCTAATACGCCCGCGACAAAACGTGGCTTTTCAGGTGTTGAGTATTTTTTACATGCTTCTTTGGCAATTCGAGCTGCTTCACGGTTAATCTCAGGAACCAAATCTTCCATATGGTAG
The DNA here is from genome assembly GCF_056779855.1 of Acinetobacter sp. ANC_7654. NCBI lineage: Bacteria > Pseudomonadati > Pseudomonadota > Gammaproteobacteria > Moraxellales > Moraxellaceae > Acinetobacter > Acinetobacter sp. ANC_7654. Next base: position 38,287 of record NZ_JBWYIR010000004.1, read on the forward strand.
TCAGACATTGAAACACGCGTTCCATTGAACGAGTTGGTTTCAATAATATCTGCACCAGCTTCAAGATAAGCTTCATGAATGCCTTGAATAATCTGTGGCTGAGTTAGAACCAATAAGTCGTTATTACCCTTAAGGTCGTAGGCCCAATCCTCAAAACGTTCACCACGGTAATCAGCTTCTTCCAATTTGTGGCGTTGGATCATGGTACCCATTGCACCATCAATAATCAGGATACGTTTGGCAAGAAGCGCTTTTAAGGTGGCGAGGGTAGACATCAAATGACTCTCACAAAAATCTGCACAAATAATGGTGCAATATTTTAGCAGAGTTACGTCCACTTTTCTGATAAATAAAAATTTATGAACCTATTCCCAAAAAATTAAGGATGAATTTCATCCATCGACTACGATGATCAACCTATCAAAACTGAAACTGTCTATATTTCATCATGTTGTCATAATCTAATGTAATAATAACTGCCGTTGTAACAAATGTGACAGTGATGTCATCTTTATTTCATCTATTTAATTGCCGATTGAAATAAAGATTAAAGGCGAGGGTTTTGTATTAACTATCTGATTATTATTGTTAAATTTTGAATATTGGTTGTTTTTAAAGTTTAATTTTCTTAAATAAGTATCGTTTGGATGACTTATATGACAGCTCTTTGTCATATAATTGTAATAATTAAATTGAACAATAGAGGGGATATTTATCCTCTTTCTCTGCTTGCATGAATTCTAATCAAACTCCAGTTTCAGATTCAGCACAATCGTCAACGCCTATGCAGTCGACGAATGTTCACGTGCCAACGCCGAAATTCTTTATGCCAGTGTTCCTTACACTGATTGTTTCAACCTTGATTTACATTGGTTTTCAGTTGGCTGCTGATTTATCTCATGTGCCTGCTTTAAATCTTTATGCTGTGATCATGTTGGCCACGGCATTGTTTATCGCATTGGGTTTCGAGTTCGTTAACGGTTTCCATGACACGGCCAATGCTGTGGCAACAGTTATTTATACCAACGCTTTATCTGCACCTGTCGCTGTAATGTGGGCAGGCTTCTGTAACTTCCTTGGCGTAATGGTCGCAAGTGGTGCAGTTGCCTACGGTATTATCGCGCTATTGCCTGTTGAATTGATTATGAACGTCGGTTCAGGTGCTGGTTTTGCCATGGTCTTTGCCATGTTGATTGCCGCAATCGTATGGAACCTAGGAACTTGGTTCCTCGGTATCCCTGCTTCTAGCTCTCATACTCTGATCGGTTCGATTTTAGGTGTGGGCATCATGAACTACATCTTAAACGCAGGTAATGGTGCGTCAGGTGTAGACATGGAACAGGTGATGAAAGTGGGTAAAGCACTTTTATTCTCACCATTAATCGGTTTTGCATTTGCGGCTGTATTGTTCTTATTGGTTAAAAAAATCTTTAAGAAACAAGTGGAATTATTCCAACCACCAGAAGGGAATAAACCGCCGCCGCCACTTATTCGTGCCATTTTGATTTTCACGTGTACCGGTGTAAGTTTTGCACACGGCTCAAATGATGGCCAAAAAGGTATGGGTCTGATTATGTTGATTCTGATCGGGATCGTGCCATTGGCTTACTCTTTAAACAAGAGTCTAGATCAACAACATATCCAAACGTTTGGTCAGTTATCTGCTCAAACTGCTGATTTGATTTATCCAAATCACCAAGATATTCCAGATGAAAAAGCGCGTCAAATTATCACGTCATATATCCAAACCAAAGAAATCACACCTGAAGTTGTGCCAGCTTTGGCAAGCTTGACGGATCATTTAGGTGAAAAAGTAGGAAGCTACACATCCATTAAAGATGTTCCTGAAGATCAAGTGGCTGAATTCCGTAATGATATGTACCTCAGCACGACTGCATTCAAGCGTTTAGATAAAGCAGAAGCTTTACCTGCCATGACTGAAGCGCAAGAAAAAACAGTGGACAACTACCGTGATAACTTAGATTCATTCCTTCAATACATTCCAACATGGGTGAAAGTTGCGACTGCATTGGCATTAGGTCTAGGGACGATGGTAGGCTGGAAACGTATTGTTGTTACCGTTGGTGAACGTATTGGTAAACAACACATGACGTATGGTCAGGGGATGTCTGCAGAGTTAGTTGCAATGTCAACGATTGCTGCTGCTGATGGCTTTGGTATGCCAGTGTCAACAACACACGTTTTAAACTCTGCTGTAGCAGGTACGATGGTTGCGAATAAGTCGGGCTTAAACTTCCAAATGGTTCGCACAATCTTATCAGCGTGGATTTTCACACTGCCAGCAACAATCTGTTTATCAGGTGGTTTATTCTGGTTGTTCCTTCAGTTCACCTGATTGAATTCAATACTTAAAGACTAAAAAAGCGCTGAACAATCAGCGCTTTTTTTATGATCAATTGTTTATGACGCTTATTTTTGGAATTTAGACCAAAGTTTTTTCAAGGGGAGTTTTTCCTCAGCAAAACCATATAATGCGGCAAATGGTAGGGCGGTGCGTGCGAGATATGCTACACGCCATAATCCACCATGATTAGCACCATGCATGATTAAGTCTAATGGATGATTGAGGGCGATTTCAGGATTGGCAACCGACTGTGGGTTTCTCAAATCATGAATCCACAACGCAGCCATAATCGCATTGGTCGTCGCGGGTTCAAATGCTTCAACATCAAACAAATTGGCACCATTGAAAGCAGCTTTTAATAATGGGTTTTTGGTTACCGAATGTGTAGTGGTCGATGGAGCAATATTAATGCTGACACGTTGACCTTGTGACCGTGCTAACGTAGCGCGCCATTGTTGAATCCTTTTCGCCAACGCATAATTTGGACCTTGTTCAACCACAAGACAGTCGCAGATCCCATACTGTTTATCATGACATTGGAATAAGCGTTCTTCGTTTTGTTTGAAAAAATAATCACGAGAGACAGTCGAAATACTCTTGGACAGAATATTTTCAAGTTTAGAGCGTGATTTAAACTTATCTAATCCACCTTGAATAACTTCCTGTGGTACAGCGTAGACGTCAGTGGGCGTACACATATACATTAAACTGGTATTGGATTTTTGTTGGCTGACATGTTGCATAATGGCGTCCATCGCCATAGAAACACGAACGTGCTTTTCGCCATCTAAATACGCAATTGCGGCAAGATCTAAGTCTTGATCAAACTGGGTGAGCCAATGTGCAATCTCAGGGGTATCTGTTAATAAGTTAACGCCTAAACGCTCTGCAGCTTCACGTATAGATGCAGATGAATCTATTGATTCGACACTTGGAGCGTATAAGGTCGCATTGCCTTGCAGAACAGTATTCAAAATCTTTGTCCATACTCGCTCATGATTTAAATCAAGCGCCACGATATTGGCTTTCCATTTCGCCAGCCAAGGTAAAGGTCCTGCTTCAGAAGCTGCACCAAACAGCACCATTGTTCGATCCGAAAGGTCAAACCACTCTGGATGCTGCACACACGCTTGTAGTGCCTGAGCATGTGATGCTTCTATAATACCTCTGTCTAACCAGAGTTGAATTTGGTCGAGTAGGGCTTGACCTTCTAAATTTTTACCCTGATAAGGTACAAACCATTGCGGCTCAGCAGTAGAGTTTCCTTGAAGTGTGTAGGTATTTAAATCTTTTGATTTAAGATTCATCACTTCATTCAATGCGTGTGTATGTTGATCACGTTGAAAACTAAACTCTTCATAAGCTTGTTGAAGTCCATCATGAGCGATGAGCAGCGCAGCTTCAGGTGATGAGAGCCCACATTCTACCAACCGTTTAAAATGAATCGGATAGGATTTGCGCCAATTCTTTTCATTGATAACTGCATCAGCGTATTCTGGCTGAATTTGTTGTAATGCCGCACTGACGATGCGTTGGCCTGATTTTGAACTGCTGGGTTTAGAGGACGTGTTAGAGGAAAATTGTAAACCATCAGGTTGATTAGACATGCAAAAAATCTCAAAAAAAAATGAATAAATTCGCGGATGCCTACATTATCCTGACAAAATTAATGATCTAGGTGGCATTAATTACCAGATATTGATTGAATTATTACGAGATATTTCTAAAAAAAGGAAGCCGAAGACTTCCTTTATAAATAAAATCAATTATTTAGTATTTTTTATACCATTGATCAATTCTTCTAACATAAATGCAGTGTTATCTAAGCCAGCGCCCGTTAAATACCAGGCATCGGCATCAACAAAGATGACACGATTCTCTTTGATTGCTTGACTATTCTTGAGTAATGGATGTGATTGAATATGTTGTTTCGCAGCATAGTTTTGCGTGTTTACAGCACCACGGTCTAACACAATGATGAAATCAGGATTTTGTTTTATTGCTTGCGCTAGACGCTCTAAATTGCGTTGCGCGGCAGCAAGCGCTTCTGGTGAGTTTGGAGCAGGTCGAGTACTTGAGGCTTGAGGTGCTGCAGTCGGCACCACTGACTTTAAGCCAGAAATATCATAGGCAAATCCAAATCTTTCATTCTTTGCATGCGGTATAAAATTATCACCCATGGCAAAAAGCATCAGGCCGGATTTGCCTTTAGTGAGTTGTTTAAGTTGTGCTTGAAGGGCATAGACATGATCTAATTTAGATTGTGCGAGTTGTTCCTTATTAAACATTTTTGCTAAAAAAAGTGTGCGATTTTTCAGGTCTTGATTGAAGTTTTGAGTATCAGGCCAGAGGTTGATTGCAGGTGCAATTTTTTTGACCTCATTTAATTTTGCAGCAGAACGCCCGCCGACAATGATGAGATCTGGCTTTTGTTCTTTTAATAAGGTTTGGTTGGGTTCAAATAAAGATCCAGCTTTTAAATATTGTTTGTCATTAAATTTTTTCAAAGCACCAACATATGTAGTTTCGGGTACGATTGATGCTTGAATACCTAAAGCATTCAGTGTATCCAACGCGGATAGTTCGTAAACAGCCAGCTTCTGTGGTGTATTTTGAAGTTGAATAGTTTGATCTTGATAAGTGAATTGAACAGGTTGAGCATATGAAACAAAGGCGCTGAATGAAAGAATGAGTGCCAATGGAAGTTTAATGTAAGTCATATCAATACCTCGTGGTTTGATAAAAGCTTAACATGAATATATAAATGATAATCATTATCATTGTTGAGTTTGTGTTTTTGATTTATTTAACAGCATCAATTTTGAATTTAAGGGTATTTGTGCGGAGTGTTTTAACCCTCCGCAATGATCAAAGGATTAGAAAGGTAGTTGAAGCAACTTGCTGAAGAAATGTGGAATAATTTGAGGTTCAATCAATATCGTAACTACGACACCGTAGGCTGCACCCCATAAATGTGCGCTGTGGTTGATGTTACTGTTTCCACGTTTACCTGACCAAATACTATAAGCAACATAAAGCACGGCAAAAATAATGGCTGGAACAGGAATAAAAAAGACAAATATCAGTTTCCAGGGCTGAAATAAAATATAAGCAAACAAGACTGCTGACACTGCTCCAGAAGCCCCTAGACTTGCCCAGCGGTGATCATTTTTATGTTTTAAATAGCTTGGAATAATTGCCGCGATTAAACCGCCTAAATAGAACAGAACAAATCCGAGTTCATATAAGTATTGTCGATAAAAACTCTCAATTACACTTCCAAAGAAAAAGAGTGTGATCATATTGAACAGTAGATGTGTTCCATCTGCATGTATAAAACCATGCGTGATAAATCGATCGTATTGACCTTTCTGCATGGCTGGAGGCCAAAAAATCAAACGATTCATAATATTTTGATTGGAAAATGCAACCAGTGAAATGGCAACCGTAATTAAAACGATGGTGACAGTATGATTAAAAGGTAAATCAAGCATATGGATAAGATTGAATAAATTGCTTTAATTCTGTTCATCATGCCATTTTTTTAAATTTAATTGTTATTAATATAATAATTCTGACAAATTTAGTTGAATTTTAAATATTACCCCCGATCTTCAGTTAAAATAGAGTCTTCAGCTTGAGGAAAAATTGTTATGTCGACTGAGAACACCAGCACTGCAGTTGCTGAAGAAATTCCAAATTTATTAATTACACCAACTGCGCAAGAGTATTTGTTTGAACTTTTAGAGAAGCAAAATACTCCTGGTATCGCGGTACGTGTTTTCGTAGAACATCCGGGTACACCACGTGCTGAATGCTGCATGGCATATAGTGCACCAGATGAAGTCGTTCCAACCGACTATAAACAAGAATATCCAAAATTTGCTGCATATATTGATACACCATCAATCCCATACTTATTGGATGCAGTGATTGATTACAACAAAGATCGCTTTGGTGGTCAGTTGACTTTCCGTGCACCTAACTCGAAAGTGCCACGTGTAGGTCCAGATGCATCGATTGAAGAACGTATAACCTATGTATTACAGTCGGAAATTAACCCTGGTTTAGCAGGGCATGGTGGAAACTGTGCATTGGTTGAAGTGGTTGAAGATGCTGAGCATGGTTTAACAGCGGTCTTGAAATTTGGTGGTGGCTGTCAAGGGTGTTCAGCAATTGATGTGACACTTAAACAAGGTGTTGAAGTTACGCTAAAACAGCATATCCCAGAGTTACAACGTGTTGTGGACCAGACAGACCACAGCCAATCAGAAGGCGCTTATATCAAATAAGTTGCCTTTAAATTTACAAAAGTTGATTTGAAAAGCTCCCATTAAAAGGGGGCTTTTTTTATGAAAACTGAACAAAATGAGTAATATCAATAAAATTGAAATGTAAAAACAAAACTATAAATGAGAATAGTTATCATAATCTATTGCAAAGTGATTATCATTTGTTACAATGCGACACAATTCGAACAAGATCTCTCCACACATTCTTTGGTAATTACACAATGCAAAAGACATTTTTAAAATCTAAGTTAGCGTTTGCTGTCTTAACCACCATGTCGGTTTCAAGTTTTGCACAAGAGCAAATTGGTCAAGATACTAATGCAAAACAAGATACAACTAAGTTAAAAACAATTGTCGTAACTTCAGCGAGTGGTTATGAGCAAAATATAGCGGATGCTGCTGCTACGATTTCAGTGATTACTGCCGAAGAATTAGAAAAAAAATCTTATAGTGATGTAACTGATGCATTGAAAAATGTTCCAGGTGTATTTGTACAAGGTGGTGGAACGAACCAGACGATCTCCATTCGGGGTATGGGATCAGCTTATACCCTATTTTTAGTAGATGGACGTCCAATGAATGATGGTAGTCTTTTAACAACAAATGGGGGGGTTCAAGGAGCATCAGTAAACTTCTTACCGCCAATAGAATCAATTGAACGTATTGAAGTGATTCGAGGCCCGTCATCCTCTCTATATGGTTCTGATGCTATGGGTGGTGTAATTAATATCATTACTAAAAAGCATCAAGATCGTTTGACTGCAAGTATTCGAACAGAATATATCAAAGCTGGAAAATCGAATGATGTTAACAACGACGCAACCAATACCAGCTTGTATGTAAATGCGCCATTAATTGATAAGCTTCTTTCAGTCCAAGTTACGGCTGGTCTTCAAACAATTGAAGAAAGTTCATTACAAAAAAATACAGCTGAAACAGGTGAGAGTGAACCAGATTTTCAAAAAACAAATTTAGGTACAAAGTTTGTTTTTACACCAGATGAAAAAAACACACTCACTGCTGAATATGTAAGAACTCAACAAGAGCGTACACACAACCCAGGTAAAAGTTATACCCAGTATGTTTCAGTAACGGGGCCTAAAGTTGATATCGATGGTAAAGATTTCGTTCTATCTAATGGAAATTATTATCCAGCATATAATACGAATAATCGTAATGATGATGGTGAGCTAATCTATCGTTCAGATGTCGTACCGAATACAGGGACTTACTCCGAATTAGAAAAAAATAATTTTAGTCTTACTCATGATGGTGATTACGACAATCTAAAACTCACTTCTTACTTGCAATATGATAAAGATAAAAATAATGCAATTACAGGGCGTACTGTGGGTAAAGTTCAAAATCCAGGGGGGATTTTATTTGAGACTATCACAGCCAATACACAAGGAACGTACTTTTTCAAAGATCATAGTCTGACCATTGGCGGGCGATATTTAAAAGAAAATCTCGAGGATGGTACAAGTAACCAAAATGCAGCGATGGCTGGTAAAGTCACTAAAATGGATCGATATCAATGGTCTATTTTTGCAGAAGATACTTGGAATGTCAGTGATAAGTTAGCACTAACCTTAAGTGGTCGTTTCGATGAAAATGAGTTTTTTGGTGATAATTTCAGTCCAAAGGCATATGCAGTTTATAAAGCTACAGACAACGTGACTTTAAAAGGAGGTGTAATTTCAGGCTATAAAGCGCCGAGCTTACGTAATTCTTCTCCAGATTACATGCTGAACTCAATGGGCGGGGCAATTATGCCAAACCCAAATTTAAAGCCAGAAACCAGTTTAACGTATGAAACAGGTTTTGCATTCACTCATCCTGAATTGGGTTTATCTGCAAGTCTTATGGTCTATCAAACTGACTTTAACGATAAAATTACTCGATCTGGTCGTTTAGATGGTAGTCGACTTCCCCCAAAAAATGACGGTGAGCCGCCTTACACTCAATCTGAAATTAATGATTTCGTTGATAGCAGTGCTTTCTATCAGTCCAACCCTAATCTGCCATATAACGCAAATGGTTATACACTCAACTATAACATTGATAAAGCCGAAATTAGAGGGCTTGAACTGACCACAGATTACAACATCACAGATTACTTAAAATATAGACACTCTTATACATTCACAGATAGTGAGCAAAAATCTGGACAGTATGAAGGTAAACCATTGAATAATTTGCCTAAACATATGTTTAATGCAGGCTTAGATTGGGACTTTAATGATCAATTGTATTTATGGACTCAATTGAATTATCGTGGCAAAACAGTGGGTGATACCGATGGAGATAAAACACCAGCTTATACATTTGTAGATGTTGGAGCTGTGTATAAGTATAGTGACCAATTCCAGCTATCTACTGGTGTATATAATGTTGCAAACAAAAATGTACTGAAAGATGGAAATGATTGGGTGCTTGATGGTCGACGTTACAGCTTTGCCTTGAATTATAAGTTTTAATGTCTTGTGCTTGGAGTGAGAGCGACAATCTCACTCCAAGCTTTGAATAGTCGAGTTTAGAAGGAAAATAATGAAGCGCGTCGATGGCTATGTGGTTGACACCATCTATCCTATGTTTTTTTATCCAGAGATGCAGCCAATTTGGCTGAGTACAATCAGCCAATTTCAAGGTTATATAGCGCCAGATATATCTCAAAATTTTCAATATTTAGAGTTGGGTTGTGGTTGTGGTCTTAACTTGATTGTGGCAGCAATTGCAAATCCGCACGCTGAGTTTGTCGGAGTGGATTTTAATGACAAACACATACAACGAGCTACAGATCTTGCTCAATCCTTACAGTTAAGCAATATAAGATTCTTAAATATAGACTTTGAAAAATTTAACAAAAATAATAATGAAGTGTTTGATTTCATTGTCTGTCATGGAGTGTATTCTTGGGTTTCTGAATACAATCAATATTTTATTAGGCAGATTCTAGATAAATCTTTAAAGGACCAAGGGCTATTCTATTTACACTATATGTGCTTTCCTGGATCCGCTACTTTAAAGCCTATTCAAAAAATCTTTAACTTGGTTGATAAAAATACGTCTCAGCAATCTGCTCAAAGTATTGAATTGTCTACAGCACTAGTGAGTGAATTAAATCGGAGAGGCGCTTTTATTGGATATGACAAAATACAAGGAATTGTGAATACATTAAAAAATGATACCAATTATCTCGCTCACGAACTTTTAACTGATTATTGGCAACCCCTTTATAGTGTAGATGTACATGAGATTTTAAAGATTGAAGCTGATCTATCATATATTGGGAGTGTAGTTCCAACTGAAAACTTAGATTCTCTTAGCATTCCAGTCGACTTGCAACAGTTGATATCAGATGTGAATATTTCGAATACAAAAGAGTATCTAAAAGATATTGCTCGGGATTCAAAGCAGCGTATGGATTTGTTTCAAAAAAAATCAGTGAATTACCGTTTTGAAGACCATTTAGGAATTTTACATAAGATTAGATTAGATCTTATTCTTAACAATCAGCGATTGGATAATATTAATTTAAAAACATCAATTGGCCCAATTCAAGCTCCGAAGGAGGTGATGAGTGTCATTATTGAAAGTTTAAGAACAGGTTCTAAAACTTTTCAACAGTTACATCACCTTCCTTGTTTTCAGCAAAATTTAAAACTACTTGTTGAGAGTATATTTTTATTGATGAATTGCCATTATATCTACCCTATAAGCGAGCATAGAAAATCAAAGGACCTACGTAAAATAGAACGTCTCAATTCATGGCTGAGTGAGCATCAAATTGAGATTCAAATACCGACGACATATTTCTAATAAACCGCTCTAAGGAGCGGTTTTCTAATTAAGATGTGAGAATACTTAGTGCTGGTTCAGAATAGTAGAATTTTTCAAGATATACACGTGCACGTTGTTTAAGGTGTTCACTAGAAATCATATGCTTAATTACGGGGCAGAGTAGAGCACTTAATTCATTTTGAACAAGGCTTTCGTTGATATTGATATCTTGCATGATCAGATCAAAAGAGCGGTCTTGATTATGGCAATACCACGTATAAATACCATCGTGTACTTGTTGCTTTAGGTATTCAGTTTGACGGAGGTTGTCCCAAATATCATGTCCCATTGCCACAGTATTTGGTAGATCATTGATTTCAATATAGTTTTTAACAGCAGAGAGTGGGACTTGCTTTATTTTGTGCCAAAGATTGGCTTGGAAGTGGTATAGCTTATTATCATCAAAGTGTTGGTTAATCACTTGTTCGCTAATTTGACTGATCTTGATAATATTTTTTTGAAGATAATGTTTGACCGTATCATCAAGATTTGAATCAGTGACACTTTCAAGAACTGATTTGCCCATTTTCATAAAGCGGCCGACACCGGGTACTTTTTTATTCATCACTGAATTATCAATATAATCCTGAATAGAATGATGGATTAACTCGGTGAGCATACTCGAAAATGCGGGATTGTTTACAATACGTTTAATTAGAGCTTGGCGGTGAGCACTTTTAGATGAAATATAAAGTGCAATTCGATCAATGGTGTGAACCGAGATAATATCTTCGATTTGAGTCGTTTCATTAAGCGGGTGAACCAACGCAAATCGAATATGCTCCGCAATCTGTTGAATGAGAGAATCAGTTGCAGGTGTATTTAGAATTTGTTTTTGAAGCAGTGCATTAATCGCCTCGAAAGACCAAATTTGCTTTAAAGGTTGTTTTCTAAACCATTGATAAAAATATAAAAATTCATTTTCAATGGTGTCGTCTTGAGAAAATTCATGATCAAGAAATGCCAAATGTGCCTCAATCAACTGTTCGATTTTAGGATTTTTTTCCATGAAAATTCTCAATATCCTTAATTTGATGATGACGTTTTAACGGTATTCATCTTATTTAAAAAACTTAAGTAATGTTGCGCCACAAGATCAGGTATTTCTACGATAGGTGTATGACCAATTTGATCTAATAGAATAGGGGGATGTGCTTTTTTTAAGGCGGTCCCTAATTCATGTGCAACTTCAACATTGACTATCTGATCTTGTTTTCCCCACAAAATCAATGTTTCAACCTCAATATTTTTTAACAATTGAGCAAATGATTCAACGGTGTACTGTTGATTGAGTTTAACAAGCTGATGAATCAACTCAGATGTATCCGCCGCGCGTTGAATAAGTGCTTGCTCTTGTTGTTTCTTGATTAAACTGGGTACGAAGGGAGCTTTATGCATGACTCTCCTAGAAACATAATTCAAGTCACCAGGTTGTGAGATTAAAAGCTGCTTTAAATAAATTGGGTTATTGAGGAAGAATGTTTTGTTGCTTCTGAATAATCCACCGGCACTGATCAGAAATAAACTTTTCATTTCTTGAGGATATTTAGCAGCATACATCAGTCCGATTGATCCACCGACAGAGTGACCCGCTAGATTAAGCTGGTTTTCAATGCGTAATGCTTCTGCAAAACGACGTAACTGTTCAGTCAGATGAGGAAGTGATAAGTCAAATCCCTTCGGTGTTAGCGTTTGTCCACTTCCAGGCAAGTCAACGATAATGACGCGATATTGCTGTGTGAGATTCCGAGCTACATGATTCCAACTGTCTCGGTTCATGCCTATACCATGAATGAGCAATAAGGCAGGTCGATCAGCAGGACCACCTTCGCTATAAGACCACACAACATCTCCGACGCGAATCGTTTTATTGGATAATCCTGACCAAGCACGTTCTTCATTTAAAACTTTTTGATAGTCGATAAATTCAACAGTATTTGCTCGGGTAGATGAGGTACCGAGGCTGAGCATTAACGAGAGTAAAATGGAAAATAAATGTTGATGCTTTAATATGGGTAAAGGAAGATGAACAAACATGCAGGTGAAATCCCTTAAAACAGGGCGACATTATAATCAAGTGACTTTTATAAAGTAGTAGTTAAAAGTAAAAAAATAAATCCTATTTTTGTGATAATTGGTTCTCGATTTAAATAAGTTTTACTTCATAAACATAAATTTAAGCGCTGAATCAGCTGCTAAAGTGATTCAGTAAGGAATGATCATAATCATCAGATTTGAAGAAATTGAAGATATTTTTAGCAATTAACAAAAATTGTAACAGAGTTTAAATTTTGTCAGTGACAATCAAAAAGCACAGTATTAAAATTACTTCAAACCTTGATAAACCATGGATACAAGATGCTAACTGCACAAGAAGCTTTAGAACGTTTAAAAATTGGTAATCAACGTTTTGTTGAAGGTCAAACCAAGCATCAACGATTATTGACGCATCATGAGCGCGCTCAGATGGCTGAAACTCAAGAGCCATTTGCGATTGTATTAGGATGTTCTGATTCACGTGTTCCAGCTGAAATGGTTTTTGATCAGGGCTTAGGTGATTTATTTGTTATTCGTGTAGCAGGTAATATCGTAGCTCCATCTCAAGTTGGAAGTGTGGAGTTTGCAGCCGAAAGTTTTAATTGTCCTTTAGTGATTGTATTGGGTCATACACATTGCGGCGCAATCGACTCAACGATTGAAGCATTACGTAATCCTCAACAACCGCCATCTGTTAATTTGATGTCTATTGTCAATCGCGTACGTCCATCAGTCGAAATTTTAATGCAAACTGAGTTAAAAGATGATTTGAAAAAGCTTTCAGTACACGCGGTTCGCTCAAATGTTTTTGCTTCAGTTAACCAGTTGCGCCATGGTTCTGCGGTGTTGGAAAACTTGATTGCACAAGGTAAATTAAAAGTTGTAGGTGCAGAATACTCACTTGAAACAGGTGAAGTTACATTCTTTGACTTCTAATATCAGCATTTTAAAAAAGCCAGCTTAAGCTGGCTTTTTTATTGATTGGGATTTATGGATCTCTATGTCTATAACTTTATAGAGCGCCTTTAATGTAAGGATATGCATTATTTAAGAGTTTAGGTTGAGCTTGTTCATTAGGATGAATCAGATCTTTTTGCATGAGTTTATTATTTCCAGCAACACCTTCTAGAAAAAAAGGGAGCAACTTCACATTAAATTGCTGGCTCACAACCCTATAATTATTTTCAAAGGATTTGCTATAGGCTGAGCCGTAATTTGGAGGAATCTTCATGCCAAACATAAGGACTTTGGCATTAGATTTTTGGCTCAATTGAACTAATCGAGTTAGGTTTTGTTGAATCATTTTTGGAGGTTGACCTCGTAAACCGTCATTACCTCCCAATTCAATTACGACAATATCTGGTTTGTGTGTTTGAAGCAATTTGGGCAAACGTGCTAATGCACCACTGGTTGTTTCACCGCTGACACTTGCATTGACCACTCGATGTTGTTTCGGATACTGTTGATCAAGACGTTTTTGTAAAAGATTGACCCAACCTTTCTCGGTAGGCACGCCGTAACCAGCACTTAAACTATCACCAAGAATAAGGATAGTTTTTGCAAAGCTATTGATCGGTAAAAGAAACAGACAACTGCAGATAAATAAAAAGGCAGTTTTTCTCAACGTAACAATATTTAAACTTTGACTGATTTGCATAAAGGCTTTCTATGGTTCGTAATGACTCAACTTCTTCAATCATGCCACAAGCGTTAATTTCTGCACAGCAATTGACACAAACGATACAGATCCAACAAAAAAAGTTGACGATTTTTGAGAATCTAAATCTACAAATTTATCCTGGCGAGCAAGTCGCAATCACAGGCAGATCGGGTTCTGGAAAATCTACACTGCTGGGAATTCTGGCGACATTAGATCAGCCAAGTTCAGGAACATTGTCGATTAATGGTATAGCAGTTGAGCAATTAAGCGAAGAGCAACGCGCTCAAATTAGACTTGAAAATATTGGTTTTGTATTTCAATCCTTTCAGCTTTTACCTTCTTTATCTGCGCTTGAAAATGTCATGTTACCGCTGAGAATTCAAAAGAATTTTGATTATGCCAAAGCAGAACAACAAGCCCTTTATTGGTTGAACAAAGTGGGTTTAGATCGTCAAAGTACTCAAACACCTAAAGTACTGTCTGGGGGAGAACAACAACGTGTAGCAATTGCACGCGCTTTAATTGCTGAGCCCAAAATTGTATTTGCGGATGAACCAACGGGAAATTTAGATGGGACGACAGCCCAGGAGATAGAACAGCTTTTATTTGATTTGAATCGGGAGCTGGGCACTACATTGGTTTTAGTCACCCATGATCAACAGCTAGCACAAAAATGTGAGACGCATTATGAATTGATCAATGGTCAATTACAAAAAGTACAAGGTGCTTCAAGATCTGGAGAGCGTGTATGAGTGCGCTATTTAAACCTTTGTTGAAGCAAAGTTTTGCTAGTACAGGGATTTATTTGCTCATTTTTGCATTGAGTCTCGCGATTAGTGCGACAACCGCTTTAAAGTTCAGTAATGATCAGATTCAACAAGCTGTTTCATTGCAGGCTGCTAAGCTTCAAGCTGCAGATCTAGTGTTAAGTGATCAATATCCGCTCGATGAAAAATTTAAAAAGAAGGCAAGTCAACTCAATCTACACCAGTCCCTAGTGACGGTTTTTGGCTCAATGGCACATACCGATGAACAATTTGTCATGGTGAATGTCAAAGCGATTGAGTCCAATTTTCCGCTACGTGGTGAACTCATTATTCAACCTGATCAGACTGCTATTCGGTCAGGAGAGGTATGGCTGAGTCAACGTGCTTTAGATTTATTAAATGTTAAAATAGGGGAGAGGGTTCAAATCGCAGATGCGAGTTTTACAGTCACAGGAGTCATTGAAAAGGATTCTAACCAAGAACTCGGATTTTCCGCCTTTTCACCTACAGTGATCATTTCACAATCTGATGTTGCGGCAACCAATGCGATTCAGCCTGGAAGTCGTATCGAATATCGTCTGCTTATGTCTGGTGAGCCGAATAGACTTAATGAGTTTACGGCTTATTTTGATCAGCTCCATCCTAAAAAAATGATTGAACCAAATGCAGATGATCAGCAAGCAATGGAAACCCCAAGCTCAATTCGCTTGAGAACTGCGGATGAGGCGAATACCCGCCTGATGCGTCCAATTGAAAATCTAGATACTTTTTTACAGCTTGCAAACATTCTTACAATTTTACTGTGCGGTATTGCAATTGCGTTGACCAGTCAACGGTACGTTCAACAAAATCAAGATCATGTTGCTTTAATGAGATGTATGGGGACTGCAAAGTTCCAAATTCTTAAGAACTATATTGCATTACTTATGATTGCCGTCGCAATTGCGATGTTCATCGGTACTGGATTAGGGATTGGTCTAGGCTATATTTTATTGCAGTTTATGTTACAACTGATTCCGCATTTAGACATCCAATTTAGCTTGTTTGATTTGGTTTTGGGTCCTTTGCCGATTGCAATATTCACCAGTGTCATTGTGATGTTTGGATTTATTGTCCCAAGTTTGATGCAGCTCTTAAATACGCCTCCAATTCGTGTTATCCGTGAGGATGTTAAATCTACGCGTTCTCTCTTGACCTTATTGGGAGCGGGAGCTGTAAGTCTTATTTTATTTTGTATTTTGCTCACTCAAAATATACAGCTCTCATTGCTCGTTATCGGTACGATCCTCGCATTGTGTGCAAGTATGTTCAGCATAGTTTGGTTGCTATTAAAGATGATCAAATCTTTGAAAAATAGATGGTCAGCCTATGTACGTGTACCTAATCAAACAGCATTTCAAATTACTGCACTTGCATTAGGTCTGAGCCTGATTACAGTTCTTGTAGTATTAAGGACGGATCTATTAGATCGTTGGCAGCAACAGTTACCTGAAGGTACGCCAAATCAATTTATTTATGGTCTTCCTCCATTTGAAGTTGAGCAATTTAAAGCTCAGATCGAAAAAGAAGGTTGGCCAAGTACACCCTTGTATCCGAATATCCGCGGACGCCTAATTAAACATAATGGTCAGCCATTTTCGGAATCATTAAGAGCGCAAAATAACTCACTCAGACGAGAGTTGAATTTGACTCAAGCTCAAGGCTATCCAGAAGATAATGTCATTGTCAGTGGGCAGCCACAATTGCAGCAGGTGGGAGATGTTTCTGTTGAAGCAAATCTTGCTGAAGAGTTAGGGATAAAAGTGGGTGATCAACTCAGCTTTAGCTTGCCAGAAGGTGAACTTCAAGCCAAAGTTGTAAATTTAAGAACAGTCGAGTGGGAAAGCTTCAGTCCAAATTTTTTCTTCATTTTTGCACCGAATACGATGGATGAAAATGCTGGAAGTTATTTAGGAAGTTTTTTTGTACCTCAAGATGAAAAATCCAAGTTGGTCAATCTGATTCAGCAGTTCTCAAATACTGTATTTATCGATGTTTCCTTAATTTTAGAGGAAATTAAAAACTTAGTATCTGTTCTGGTTCAGATTATTACCATTCTTGCGCTTCTCGTCAGTGTTTCAGGTTTTTTGGTGTTGATTGCTTGCATTAATTTATTGATGGATGAGCGAAAGCGAGAAGTCGCGATTTTAAGATCATTTGGCAGCTCAAAATCCAATTTGAAAAATATGCTGAGTTTAGAAATTGGATTTATCGGCTTTATGGCTGGCTTAGTATCGTGTTTTTTTGCTGAGGTCATCAGTGCGATCGCCAGTTATAAAATGGATCTCGCAATACAACCGCATTGGGAAATCTGGGTGATTCTACCTATGAGCATGATGATCTTATGTGCGCTGATAGGTCGTTATCGTTTAAGCTACTTAACTGAGATTCCTCCATTAAAAAGCTTGCGCGAACTCAATCAATCATAAAATATATGAGGTCTAAAAAATGCAATTGGAATTAATACGCCAATTGCATTTTCATTTGCTGCAACATTTCAGCCCAAATGGGTTGTATTCCGCTCACTAAGCCTAAGTTATATTGATACATGAGCCAACATAAGAAGATGCCTAGAGGAAGTACCACGATGGTAGTGGTGAAGCCTAGTCTAAATCGTTGACCGATGTACCAACATAAAGCCATGACTGCACCCATCAACATTCCACCAATATGCGCTGCATTATTTATTCCAGGGATCATGAATCCCATACCAATATTTAATGCCAAGATGATCAGCAGCGATTTACGATCAAAGAGAAATTGTTGTTGTGGTAAAGGGGGAAAAAGAGATAAGAGCGTTAAAGCACCACCTAAACCCATAACGGCACCTGATGCACCTGCGGATACACGTGGAAATAAATCATGGTTGACATGCTCCAATAACTCGTAACTATTCCGAATATCAATCAGTCCACTGATCAAGCTTCCCATAATGCCTGCTAATAGATACAAGCCTAAAAAATAAACGTGTCCAAGTGTTTTCTCAGCGACATTGCCAAAGATATACAATGCCCACATATTGAGCATTAAATGAATAAGACCAAAATGAAAAAATGTACTGCTGAAGATTCGGAGGGGTTCCTCTAAATAAGTCAGCGGTGCATAATCAGCACCCCAGCGCAAAGCATCTATTGTTGCTGGGTTTGATACATCCACCCCGCTAAAGATTTGCCAGATAAAAAGTCCAACATTCAGTGTAATGAGTAAAAACGTAATCTGACTTAAGGGTAGACGTGATTGGCTTTGAAATTGGGGTGGTTGCATTTCAGTCATGTCATTGTATTCTGTGATAATGATATGGATTAAGGTCAAGCATGCACTACGCTAACAAAAGGAGCAACACACTGACATGAAAGCATTTATTGTTCGAACTTTATTGGTCATTGTCAGTATCATCCTTGTAATTCAACTATGGATTTTTTCAAGTCTTGCATGGTGGAGAACCAATGCTGTTGATACAACGATGCTCATGCGTTGGACATACTGGACCGACAGTTCGAAGCCTATTCAGCATCAATGGCGTGATTATGAGAATATCAGTGATCATCTGAAACGTGCGATTATTGCAGCTGAAGATGCTAAATTTATGCAACATCATGGCTTTGATTTTGACGGCATAAAACATGCTTTGGAAAGAAATAAAGAAAAAGAACAAGTGGTTGCGGGTGGATCTACCATTTCCCAACAATTATCCAAAAATCTATTTTTATTTAATAAGCGTTCTTTTTTACGTAAAGGACAAGAGGCTGTCGCTACTGTCATGATGGAGCGTATGTGGTCAAAACAACGCATTCTTGAGGTATACATGAACTCCATTGAATTTGGAGATCATATTTTTGGTGTGGAAGCTGCAGCACGTCATTATTTTGGAAAATCGGCAAGCAGTCTAACACGTGAGCAAGCCGTATTTTTGGCAGCGATCTTGCCGAATCCGCGTTATTATCAACACCACCGTCAAGATCGTAAACTCAAAAATAAACAGCGAATTATTTTGCGTTACATGAATACTTCAAGAATTCCGTGAGATGGACTTGTTTAAAAAACTCTCGTGAGATCAAAAATGCACAGTGATCATGTGCATTTTTTATGAAATTGTCATAAATTTGAAGCATACTTAAGGCAGATCTTTAGCATGCAGGTTTGTGGTATGAATACCGCGATTACAAATACTCCAACTGAATATACTTATAATGAACGATATATCAATCGTGAACTTTCGATTTTAGACTTTCATCTTCGTGTTTTAGAACAAGCAGTTGATCCATTGCATCCATTGCTTGAGCGAATGAATTTCTTATTGATTTTTTCAAGAAATATGGACGAATTCTTTGAAATTCGTGTTGCTGGTGTTATGGAGCAATTGGAGCTCGGTAATGAAAGCCGTAGTCCAGATGGGTTAACACCAAAGCAAGTTCTTGAGAAAATTTCACAGACTGCGCATGCTGCAATAGAGCGTCAATATCGTATTTTGAATGATGAAATTTTTCCAAAATTACGTGAAGAAGATATCTGCTTCTTACGTCGTGGAGAGTTGACACCTGCTCAATCCCAATGGATTAAAAAATATTTTCAGGAACAAGTTGCGCCAGTACTTACTCCAATTAGTTTAGATCCAGCACATCCATTCCCGCGTTTAGTCAACAAATCACTCAACTTTATCGTCACGCTAGAAGGCAAAGATGCTTTTGGACGACAGATTGATTTAGCCGTTGTCCCTGCGCCACGTTCTTTACCACGTGTGGTTCGTTTACCTGACGAGTTAACCGATGGTAAAGAACACCACGTGATGCTGTCAGCGATTATTCATGAGCATGTCTCTGATTTATTCCCAGGAATGACTGCGACAGGTTGCTATCAATTCCGTGTGACGCGAAATGCGGATTTAGCCCTTAATGAAGATGTCGAAGATTTGGCAAAAGCTTTAAAAGGGGAGTTAAACTCTCGTCGATTCGGACGTGCTGTCCGTTTAGAAGTGACAGAAAATTGTCCAAAACATATTTATGATTACCTTCTCAACGAATTCGACTTGCATGAAGAACAATTATATAAAGTTGATGGACCTGTGAACTTGGCACGTTTAGTGTCTAATTTTAAACGTCCGCATTTGAGATATGACTCACATACGCCGGTCATTCCTAAAGTATTAAAGAAGTCTGAAAATGTTTTTTCTGCGATGAAGAAACAGGACATTCTTTTACATCATCCATTCGAATCATTTGCTCCAGTTATTAATTTATTACGTGAGGCAGCACGAGATCCACAAGTTTTAGCGATTAAGCAAACATTATATCGAAGTGGGCCTGATTCTGAGATTGTTCAAGTGTTGGCTGAAGCTGCACGTAATGGTAAAGAAGTCACAGCTGTCATTGAACTTCGAGCGCGATTCGATGAAGAGTCAAATATTGCGGTAGCAAATGTTTTGCAAGAGGCTGGTGCTGTGGTGGTTTATGGCATCGTAGGCTATAAAACACATGCAAAAATGATTCTCGTTGTGCGCCGTGAAAATAATAAATTGGTTCGTTATGTGCACTTAGGTACAGGGAATTATCATGCAACCAATGCCCGGATCTATACCGATTACGGATTGATGACAACGGACAAAGAGCTTTGTGAAGATGTGCATCGTATATTCCAAGAGTTGACTGGAATGGGCAAAATGGCAAAATTGAAGAAATTACTTCATGCGCCATTTACGTTGCATACACAGTTAATTAGTTATATTGATGAAGAGATTGCTCACGCCAAAGCGGGTAAGCCAGCTCAGATTATTGTGAAAGTGAATGCGCTGACTGAAGTGCAACTGATTAATAAACTTTATGAAGCATCACAAGCTGGTGTGCAGATTGATTTAATCATACGTTCAATTTGTTGTTTAAGACCAGGTTTGCCAGGGCTTTCTGAGAATATCCGTGTGCGCTCTATCGTTGGACGATTCTTAGAGCACACACGTGTGTATTATTTTGGAAATGCAGGGCAACCACGACTGTATTGTTCAAGCGCAGACTGGATGGATCGTAATTTATTTAATCGTGTTGAAGTTTGTTTCCCTGTTGAGGATCCAACTTTGAGAAAGCACATTTATCAACATGGTTTATTGAATTATATGAAAGATAATCAACAAGCTTGGTTGTTAAATGGTGATGGAACTTGGTCACGTGCGCAATGCGATGAAGGTGAGACTCCTCATAATGCGCAACATAAATTGCTTGAACTCTTTAAATCTTAAATGATTTTTATAAAAAAAGGAGCCAAATGGCTCCTTTTTTGTGATGACTTATTAGCAAATATCAGCAGTAATGCGCTGTAGAATTTGTAAAAGGACATCAAATTCGCTTTGCAATGGCGTACTTTTACGCGTCACTAATGACAGAATGCGTGAAGGGGCATTCTCAATTGGTCGGATCACCAATTGATCATTATTTTTCAGCATATGTGTATTTACCGCAATCTGAGGTAGTAATGTAAAGCCCAGATTAGAACTCACCATTTCAACCAAGGTTGGTAATGAGCTCGCTTTAAGGCGATGATCATTCTTGCGTTCACCGATAGGGCATACACTTAAAGTATGGTCTCTTAAGCAATGACCTTCTTCAAGCAACATGAGGTGTGTCAAATCAAGGTCTTCTAGAGATTTAGCTTGCGCCGTTTTGTGGTCAGCTTTGTTTGCAACTAAGTACAAACTCTCTTTCGCAACTTCAGCGACTTTTAAGCCACGTGTGTCGAATGGGAGCGCTAACATGATCATGTCTAAATTGCCATGTTCTAGCTTTTCAACCAAATGTTCACTCTGTGCTTCATGAAGATGTAGTTGAATTTTAGGCAGCTCTTTATGAACTTCTTCTAACAATTGCGACAAAATAAATGGTGCAATCGTTGGAATAATTCCTAAATGAAGATCACCAGTAAGTGGTTCGCTCATCTCACGGCTCAGTCGCATGAGATCTTGAGCATCAGCAAGAAGGACACGTGCTCGTGCAACCACTTGCTCACCGAGAGGGGTTAAACGTACATTTTGGCGATCACGTTCAACGAGAACGCCACCCAATAAACGCTCGAGCTCCATAATCCCGCCAGAAAGCGTAGACTGAGTAACGAATGAGCGACGTGCTGCTTCTGTAAAATGCAACGTCTCAGACAGAGTCACGAGATATGACAGCTGTCTTAGGGATGGTAATGCAGCCATAGTGTCCTAGTGTTTATCATTTAAAATGTTTTGCAAACAAACCACTCAGTTGTGGGATGAAATGCGCAGGAATATCATGCCCCATTCCTTCGATTAATTCAAACTTTGCGCCTGATATTGCTTTTGATACTGCCTTGCCGTGGCTAAAAGGGAGTAGACGATCCTTTGAGCCATGTACAACCAGTGTTGGCTTTTGAATTTGCTTATCGATAGAAACTAATGAGCCTGTACATAATATTGCTAAAAACTGTTGAAGTACACCCGCTGGATGATAACTACGCTTATATAATTTACGCGCGTTTTGAATAACTTCCAATTGATTGACGTAACCAGGTGAACCAATCGTCTGAATGACTTTAATACTATGATTTACAATACCATCTTCATCATTCGATGCAGGGCGACCAATAAGACTAAATAATTGTTTTGGAAATGGTGGCGGAAGAAATGGCTGATTATTACTGGTAAATAATAATCCTAGTTTATCCACTTTTTCTGGATATTTTGCTGCCAATATCTGAGCGATCATTCCCCCCATTGATGCACCAATAATATGCGCTTTTTCAAGACCTAATCGTTCAATGAGTAACGCTACATCTTCAGCCATATCAAATAAATTGTAAGGAGAGCCTTGATTTCCTAGACCAAAAGCAAATCGACCCATAAGTTTAAATGTATTGAGGCGAGGTCCCTTGTGCTTAATTTTTGTTGAGAGGCCAATATCTCGGTTATCGAAACGAATGACTCTGAAACCTTGGTCTATTAAAGATTTGCAAAAAAAATCTGGCCAAAAAAGCATCTGCGCACCCAGTCCCATGATGAGAATAATCGTAGGATGTTCAGCCTTGCCTCCAACTTCAATATGAAGGTCGATCCCATTGCCTAGACTCACTTTACTTTCTTGCATGAATGGAGCATAAGGTGAAACTTGATATTCTAGTGCGTTATTCATTTTTATTGTGTCCAAACTAAAAGGGTACTTTCATTTGAAAATACCCTAAATCTTTGAATAATTAAACGGCAGCTGGAATTAAATCTGGGACCAGTTTGGTCAATGTTAAACGTTGCTTCGCTGCTGTTGGTCCAAGTAGCACAAATCCACGAAGCGTTGATTCTTGGTCAAGTGCTTTAGCAATCATTCCGTCATCGAGTTCTTCAGTTTCCCAAGTTGCCTCCACACCTTGAGGTACAGGTAATACAGTCAGTGGTGCAGCAGGAGTTTTCACTGCAACTGGCATCGCTGGATAATGAACTTGTGTATTTTCACCAGACAATGTTTTAGCTAAAGCACGTGCTTGTTGCATAATTGGCATGACATACGGAAGCAGTAAACCATTTACTTCTGCACAATCACCTAATGCATAAATATCGGTTTTATTGGTTTCCATTAAAGTGTTAGTCACAATCCCACGGCTGGTATGGATTCCTGCTTCTTGTGCAACTGATGTATTGGGTTGCAGGCCAACAGCAGAAAGAACAACGTCAGCTGTAAAGCTCTGTCCATTTGCAAGCGTTACGGTATAGCTTTCGTCTGAGTTTTTACTTACCCGATCTACGGTGGTACTTAATGCAAACTGAATACCTGTTTCTTCAAGATTTTGCTGGAAAGCATGTGCAACGTGTTCTGGTAGAAGGCGACCCAAAGGTTGTGGGGCAAGATCAATCACAGTCGCTTGATGACCAGTGTTCTGTAAATCGTTGGCAAACTCACACCCAATGAGGCCTGCACCTAAAATGACAACACGCTTGTCTTGTTTAAGGTCGAGCTTAGAGCGAAATTCACGATAATCAATCAGTGAGTTAACTACATGAATATCATCAGCGCCATCACCTGAAATGGCTAAACGAATAGGGTTAGCACCTACAGCTAATATTAATTTGCTGTATATAAGGTTTTCAGCTTGTCCATCTTTTGTGTAGGTCAATTGATGTTGATCTGCAGAAATTGAAGTTACAGTCGCATGATGAATAATTTGCATATTCAATTGCGCAGACATTTTCTCAGCATCACCTAAGGCAATTTGCTCTGGCGCTTTTTTACCTACAAGTGCATTAGATAAAGTTGGTTTTGCATAGTTCACCGCATCATCTGAGCAAATCATAACAAGTGCTTGTTCAGCATTCAGTTTGCGAAACTCTCGCGCTAATGTGTAACCTGCCATGCCAGAGCCAACAATGATGATCGGTTGCATAGTACTCTCCAATACTGATAATTTTTTTAGTAAATAAGAAAAAAGACCATATCAAAATGGTCTTTAAAGGAAATCTGTATTAGATTTCAATCATTTCAAAATCTGCTTTTGATACGCCGCAATCTGGGCAAGTCCAATCATCTGGAATATCTTCCCATTTAGTGCCTGCAGCAATGCCATCTTGTGGCCAGCCTTCTGCTTCGTCATAAATCCATCCACAAACGATGCATTGATATTTTTTCATTTGATTCTCCAAAAAATACTGACAATTCCATTTATTGGTGTCAGCCAAAATCTTTCTCACACCTAGACTCGAGTGATATGAATTTTTATCGTTCATATTCAAGCAAATTTTTACGCAGTTCGAGGTGGAAAGTAAAGTAAATAACGGAGTTTAGCTGACTAAAAGAGAAGCTGAATGGCAGATTAGGACAAAACGCATGCTAATTATGCTAATGCATGATAGGACTGAGCATTAAATCTTTGAAATATTTGCCAAAATTATATGTATTATGATTTAAAAAAAATTGTCAGACTTTTGTCGCGTATTGATTTACCAGCTACTCATATAAAATTTATACTGTTTGTGTTTTATACTTGTTATTTAATTAAAAAATGGTTTATTAAAAATCAATAAGTTATATTGGTCGGTATTTTTTCTTAGCTCATGTTTGCTATATTTTTTGTCAATAATTCGTTAAAATTCACGCATTCTTTTGTCTAATTTTTATCTCCTATGTCTACTTCTTTGTCTACATCATTGTGGTCACACATTCGTACGGTCCAAGATTTTCCAAAACCAGGAATTTGTTTCTTTGATTTAACTCCTTTGTTCATGCAGAGCATTGCACCTTTAACTGACGCCTTAATCGAAAGTATTCCTGCGGAGCAATTGGCAGAGGTAGAGAGTTTCGTTGCGGTTGAAGCACGTGGGTTTGTTTTGGCGAGTTTGTTGGCGCAACGTACTGGTAAGGGGTTGTTGTTGGTTCGTAAAGCTGGAAAATTACCACCACCAGTGATTGGTGTGGGCTATAGCCTTGAGTATGGCATGGACCGTTTAGAAATGTCTGCGGATGTACAGGCTCAAAAAGTGATTATTGTTGATGATGTATTGGCCACAGGTGGTACATTAAAAGCAGTTAAGCAATTGATGGATAAATGTCAGCACACTGTTTTAGGGGCGAGTATTTTCCTTGATTTGCCAGACTTACACGCGGATTTAGGAATGAATATTTGGTTTGTTTTGGACGATAAATCAAAACCTCAAATTTAAGTCGAAAAGCCTTGTGATTCACAAGGCTTTTTTAATGTGATTGATGATTTGAGTGGCTGACTAATCCGATCAGGTAATTCAGACGATCAGGGTTTTCCAGTTGATGACGGCCACCAATAATACTTTCAACGTACATGTATGGCTCTAATAAGTCAGAGGTACTATGCATATCAATCAGTTCATCACCAAGTTCGATATAAGCGATTTGAGATGAGGTTTTGGATTGAAGCTCCTCAATTGTAATCGCTGGATAATCAGGATCAAAAGATGGCATTAAGCTCGGATTTGCAATCACAGCAGGAAGTTGAAATCGATTTGACATCTTTAATGCCCAGTAACCACCTAGACTATGTCCTACTAAAATGTCTGGTTTAATTTTCTCGATCATATCGATATAAAAACGTTCAACAGCAGCGTATTTTAAATTTCGATAATCAACATTAATGCAATATTTATTTTTAGAAAGAATTGCCTGAAACTTGGTAGATTCTCTTGAAGAATCTAATCCATGCATAAACAATACTTTAGGGTCTTGAGTGTTCATAAGTCATCATTAAATCCATTCTATTTTTTATGATTGTTGAAAGTATACTTTTCCACAATTTATAGGATGATTGTAGAGTGCTGTATTCAAAGTACAACTTAGCTTTTGGTCTAAGAAATGTTCAGACCTAGACTTTAGTGGATGAAATTAAGCGTTTTTCAAATGGCTGATTATTTTCTAATGCTCAAGTACTTTGAATTCTGCTATGCTATGCAACTTCTTTTTTAAATAAAATTACGAGGCAGAGATGACGCAACAAAACGCTCAATCGACTTCTGAACAAGCCATTTCCGAAAACGATTTAATCGCACAGCGTCATGCCAAGTTAAAACAGATTCAAGATAAGGCTCAAGAGCAGGGTACGAGCCCTTGGCCAAACACGTTTAAGCGTGAACATTATGCACAAGACCTTCAGGATCAGTTTGCTGATAAATCAAAAGAAGAAATTGAAGGCAGTGAAAAAGTTTATGTCAAAGTTGCGGGTCGGGTGATGTTGAACCGCGGTTCGTTCATGGTGATCCAAGACATGACTGGCCGTATTCAGCTTTATGTTGCACGTAAAGAATTATCTGCAGAGACTTTAGACACCATTAAAGGTCTTGATCTAGGTGATATTATTGCCGTTGAAGGTTACATTGGACGTTCAGGCAAAGGTGATCTTTATGTGCATATTGAACATTTTGAACTCCTCACTAAATCACTCCGTCCTCTTCCAGATAAGTTCCACGGTCTAACAGATACAGAAGTAAAATACCGTAAACGTTATCTTGATCTGATCGTGAACGAAGAAACGCGTAAGACTTTTGAAATTCGAGCAAAAGTAGTTGCTGGTATTCGTAACTTCTTGACTGAAAAACGTTATATGGAAGTTGAAACGCCAATGATGCATGTGATTCCAGGTGGTGCTTCTGCGCGTCCATTTGAAACGCATCACAATGCCTTAGACATGCCATTATTCTTACGTATTGCACCAGAACTTTACTTAAAGCGTTTGGTTGTAGGTGGTTTTGAACGTGTGTTTGAGATTAACCGTAACTTCCGTAATGAAGGTGTGTCTACACGTCACAACCCAGAATTCACCATGATCGAATTCTACCAAGCTTATGCAGACTACAAAGACTTGATGGAACTGACAGAGCAAATGCTAGAAAAACTAGCAATTGATATCTTAGGTTCGACAGATGTACCTTATGGCGAAGAAGTATATAGCTTCAAAGGTCCATTCAAGAAAATCTCAATGTTTGATGCAATTCTTGAACATAACCCACAATTTACACCTGAAAATGTAAATGATCGCGAGTTCTTAGCTGAGTTTGTTAAGAATGAACTTAAAGAGCAAGTGAAGCCAGGTTTTGGTCTAGGTAAGCTTCAAACGATTGTATTTGAAGAAACTGTTGAAACGAAACTTCGTCAACCGACCTTCATTACTGAATATCCTGCGGAAACCTCTCCATTGGCACGTCGTAACGATGACAACCCGCACATTACTGACCGTTTTGAATTCTTTATTGGTGGTCGTGAGCTTGCAAATGGCTTCTCAGAGTTAAATGACCCAATTGACCAGGCTGAGCGTTTCCAAGCACAGGTAGCTGAAAAAGATGCGGGTGATGATGAAGCAATGCACTATGATGCCGACTTCGTTGAGGCGCTTGAATATGGTTTACCTCCTACAGCAGGTGAAGGGATTGGTATTGATCGTCTGGTAATGCTATTTGCCAATGCGCCAAGTATTCGCGATGTGATCTTATTCCCACATATGCGTCACAAAAATGCGTAATAGTGAAATTAAAAAAGCCCTTCTTTGAAGGGCTTTTTTAATTTTTCTTAACATAAAATTAAATTTAAATGTTTTTTAGTGTGAGTGTATTTTGAGGTTTTAATCACAAAATATTTAATTAAGGTGATAAAAAATATAGAAAATTATCATTAAAGCTAATCTGTTTAACCAGCTGTATGTTTATCCAAATATTTATACAATGTTATTAAATGTATCTAATTAAATACTTAATGTAAAGTTAATGGATTTATAAATTAAAAATTCAAATAATCAATAAGATATAATCCTAAATTGATTTGTGATGAACCCGAATAGACTTATAAAAATCCTTTCATCGAGCTTACTATTTTCTAGTCCATGGGTCTTTGCCAATGGTATTCTCCTCAACGATGAAAACCTGAGAGATGATTTAAATTGGCTGAATCAACAAGGTGTGATTCAAATAAGCACCTCAACATGGCCGCTAAGTGGTAATGAAGTCCAGCGTGCCCTCACCAATGCTAAAATAAACTCCATCGAACAACAAAAGGTTATTCAGGAAGTCGAAAGAGCGATTAAGCAGCAAAATGAAACATTAAAAGTTGATGCTTTCGCGGAGAGTGATCAAAAGAAAATCCCACAATCTTTTGCCGATCATCAAAAAGCACAATATGCGCTTGGTGCAGAGTTAAATCTTGGGGGGCAAAATTGGGATGCGAAGCTCAAAGTTAGAGGTGAAAAAAATCCTCAGATAGACAATGGGCAAGACGTTAATCTAGAAGGCTCATATCTTGCGGGTAAACTTTGGAATCAATGGCTCATTGCTGGTCAGATTCCAACCTACTGGGGGCCTGCACACGATGGTAGTTTGATACGTGGAGATGCAAGTCGACCAGTATATGGTTTCACTCTACAGCGTGCTGAACAGTCTGCTTTTGATCATAAATGGCTATCATGGATCGGGCCTTGGCAATACCAAGCTTTTGGCGGCCAGTTAGATGATTATAAAGCTGTGTCAGGTACCCAGTTAATTGGCTTACGTTTTACAGCTCAGCCTTTACCTTATCTAGAATTGGGATTATCACGAATTTTTCAAATTGCTGGTAAAGGTCAACCAAATTCTGTTAAATCTTATTGGAACGCTTTCATTGGAAAAGATAATGAGTGTGAAAATAATAATTGTAGTGGTGAGGGTAATGCATCAAATCAAATTGCTGGACTCGATGCACGATTGAATCTAAGCTATTTATCGAACCAACCAATAGGCCTTTATGCTCAATACGTGGGTGAAGATGAAGCTGGTGGTTTACCTGCTAAGAAAATGTATCAAGCCGGCGTGGATTATTCTTCATCTTTAAAAAAAATGCCTTATCAGATTTATGCAGAGTGGGTAGACACCACTACAAATGGTAAGGCTCGAGGGATATCTTATAATCATCATATTTACACAGATGGATATTATCAACATGGCTATCCTCTTGCACATGCGATTGGGGGAGATGGTGAGATGATTTCTTTGGGTGGAAATATTCGTTTTGATGCCATGAACAGACTTTCAGGTCGCGTATTATTTTCAAAAGTAAATCAATCAAATCGAGATACCAATGTTGCATTTTCCGAAGAAGATGATATCCAAGCATTAGATTTAACTTGGACGCATTTTGTGAAGCCGAATTTGCCATTAAAGATTAATGGTTGGATTGCAGATTCAGATCGTCATGGTAATGATGCAGGTGCTTCTGTTGGTATTGAAATACCTTTAGATGTCAAAAAACTGGGACGTTAATATTCTTAGATTAGCAATTGAAAAAGCCACCTGAAAAGGTGGCTTTTTTTACATGAGACTTGTTTGTATCCGAACTTTCATTTCTAAGCTAAGTTGCGCGATATAATCCTTCATCCATGGGTAATTCTGTCCCATTGGATTTACTTTAGTGGCTGTGTCTAAAAAACTAAGCTCAGGTTGACTGAATAATTGCTTTTCTAAGCAGTCTTTAAATTGCTCAGCGTTCGCATATAAATCTGTTTCAACTACAAAAAAGTGTTTTGTGTAATTGTAAAAGGCGTAGCACAAATTAAAAGCTTTTTGATTGCCTTTTAAATGACCAATACTAATTTCACTTCTATGATCTTGATTGCTATGTGTAACGCCAATCAAGAACTTTAGTTTTTGATCAGTATGTTCAACAGCAAACTGTAAGCCAATTTGATCAGCAGTTAACTCGTGCTGAACAAAAATATTTAAAGCAGAACCATTTTCAGTAAACGGTTCTTGTAACACTAGAATTTGATGATGCTGATAAATATGACCAGCAATTTGAGCTCGCTCTAAATGTTGTTTAAGAGATTCAAGGCTAAGCATGGGAGATAAAAATAACTAATTTAGAGATTTTTTATATTGAATGAATCCCGTTTCGGTTGCAACACGATTATACAAAAGTCTAGCATTATCATTGTTTTTATGGGTTAACCAATACACTCTATCATAATTATTTTTACATTCGTCATAGCTAAATTCTATTAATTTCCTGGCTAAGCCCTGATTTCTATAATTTGCATCAATAAACAAATCTTGGAGATAACAATAAGGGAGTTTAGTCCAAGTGCTTGCGTGAGAAATGAGATGTACAATTCCGACGACGTTTTGATTTTTTATAATGGCATAGCCAAACATATCGGTTTGCGACGCATCAGATAATCGTTTGAAAGTCAGAGCCGCTTGTTGAGGATTCAATTCGGTCTTGTAGAATTCAAGGTAAGCTGACCAAAGGGCTAACCATTCTTGGTATTTTATATTTGAAAGGCCTGTAATTATTATCATAATTAGATTGTATCTTTGCTTATATTCTATTTGAGTATATCAATATAAAAAAACGAGATAAAGCTCCGTTGTCTAAATCACTATAATGAATATAAATTTTCAAAAGTGTCATAAGTACACATATTCTAGCTGGTGTTGTCCATGTCATTAAATGAGGAAAGACTTACTCATCTTAAACAGCTTGAAGCTGAGAGTATTCATATCATTCGCGAAGTTGCTGCAGAATTCGAAAATCCAGTCATGCTTTATTCGATTGGTAAGGACTCGGCAGTTATGCTGCATTTAGCGCTTAAAGCATTCTATCCTGCAAAACTCCCTTTTCCACTGTTACATGTAGATACAGGTTGGAAATTTAAGGACATGATTGCTTTCCGCGACAATATGGCTAAGCAACACGGTTTCGATCTTATCGTCCACCAAAATAAAGAAGGTAAGGATGCTGGGATTAACCCATTTGATCATGGTAGTTCGAAATATACTGATATCATGAAAACTCAGGGTTTAAAACAGGCATTAGATAAATACAGGTTCGATGCTGCATTTGGTGGTGCTCGCCGTGATGAAGAAAAATCACGTGCCAAAGAACGTGTGTATTCATTCCGTGATGATAAACATCGTTGGGATCCTAAAAACCAACGTCCAGAACTTTGGAATCTTTACAATGGTAAAGTGAACAAAGGCGAAAGTATCCGTGTGTTCCCATTGTCGAACTGGACTGAGCTTGATATTTGGCAATATATTTACTTAGAAAGTATTCCACTTGTTCCATTGTACTTGGCGGCAGAACGACCTGTTGTTGAGCGTAGTGGTACATTAATTATGGTGGATGATGAGCGTATGCCTTTAAAAGAAGGTGAAGTTCCACAAATGAAATCGGTTCGTTTCCGTACTTTGGGGTGTTACCCATTGACAGGTGCGGTGGAGTCGACTGCTAACACCTTGCCAGAAATTATCCAAGAAATGTTGCTTGCAACCAGTTCTGAGCGCCAAGGTCGAATGATTGACCATGATGAAGCGGGCTCGATGGAAAAGAAAAAGCAAGAAGGTTACTTCTAGAATCTCTCTTGCGCAGCAGCGTTGCTCCTCTCTTTGTAAAAGAGAGGAGTCATCCTCCTTTTTCAAAGGGGGAACGAGGGGGATTCAAATACACCGATTTCAACATATTTGTGGAGCTATGAGCCATGTCTCATCAATCAGATTTGATTAGCCAAGATATCTTGGGTTATTTAAAACAACACGAAAATAAAGACTTATTACGCTTTTTGACTTGCGGTAACGTAGATGATGGTAAATCAACTTTAATTGGTCGTTTACTTTACGATTCAAAATTGATTTATGAAGATCAATTGCAAGCCGTTACACGTGACTCTAAAAAAGTCGGTACAACAGGGGATGCACCTGACTTAGCGCTACTTGTAGATGGTTTACAAGCAGAGCGTGAGCAAGGTATTACGATTGATGTAGCTTACCGTTATTTCTCTACAGAAAAACGTAAGTTTATTATTGCCGACACTCCGGGGCATGAACAATACACACGTAACATGGCTACAGGTGCGTCTACGTGTGATCTTGCGATCATTTTAATTGATGCGCGTTACGGTGTTCAGACGCAAACACGTCGTCATACGTATATTGCAAGCTTACTTGGTATTAAGAACATTATTGTTGCGATCAACAAAATGGACTTGGTTGAATTCTCTGAAACTCGTTTCAATGAAATTCAAACAGAATACGCAGGCTTTGTTGCACAACTTGGCGATCGTAAACCATCTAACATCATCTTTACGCCGATTTCTGCGTTAAATGGTGATAACGTTGTAAACAAATCACCAAATACACCTTGGTACACAGGCGAAACTTTGATGGGTACGCTTGAATCTGTAGAGATTAATCGTACTTCAGCTAAAGCTGACTTCCGCTTCCCTGTACAGTATGTGAACCGTCCTAACCTCGATTTCCGTGGTTTCTGCGGTACGATCGCCCTAGGTGATATCAACGTTGGAGATACGATTACTGCGTTGCCATCAGGTAAATCATCTACAGTTAAAGAAATCGTTACTTTTGATGGTAACTTAGAACGTGCAGTTGCCGGTCAAGCAGTGACATTAACGTTAAACGACGAGATTGATATTTCTCGTGGTAACGTACTTGTACGTGCAGACCAAGAAGTACCGGCAATTTCTCGTTCTGTTCAAGCGACTGTTGTATGGATGGCTGACCAACCGCTTGCGATTGGTAAGTTATATAACGTGAAGATTGGTACGCAAACTGTTCCTGCTAAGGTAACAGCAATTAACTTCCGTACAAACGTAAATACGCTTGAAAAAGTTCAAGTTGAAAACTTAGAGCTGAATGCGATTGCGAATGTAACGATTGAATTTGATGCACCAGTCGTATTTGACCGTTATCAAGATAGCCGTTACACAGGTTCATTTATCTTTATTGACCGCTTAAGCAACGTTACAGTTGGTGCAGGTATGGTTGAAGAGGCAGTTGAGTGGACTGCACATAATGAGCCTGTAACATCAGAAGCACGTGCGGCGCGTTTGGGTCAAAAACCTGCTGCGGTAACTGTATCAAATGCTGCAATTGTGAATGCACAAGTATTAGAAAGCTTATTGATCCAACAAGGTGTTGTCGCGATAGCTAAAGCTGGTTTAACTGCTGAACACGTTGCATTATTACGTGAAACTGGAGTGGTGGTCATTACTGATACTGCAACAGGTACGGATGCAAGTTTTGAAGTAGAAGCTGCTGAAGAATTGGCTGAGAAGATTGTGGAATTGGTTCGTCTTTAAGATTGACTGATTTAAAAAACCCGCCTGATGGCGGGTTTTTTTATTTAAAATTTAATAACGACC
This sequence comes from Acinetobacter sp. ANC_7654, assembly GCF_056779855.1. Lineage (NCBI taxonomy): Bacteria > Pseudomonadati > Pseudomonadota > Gammaproteobacteria > Moraxellales > Moraxellaceae > Acinetobacter > Acinetobacter sp. ANC_7654. Next base: position 71,920 of record NZ_JBWYIR010000004.1, read on the forward strand.
ACACTAGCCCTAATGAGCTAAGATAGAATGAACATTAACGATAAATTCGAGATATGATGAAAATAGTAGCGTATTTGCTTTTGATGCTCTTAACGGCATGTGTTAATGCTCCGATACAACAAAAACACCCTAGTAAAGCTTGTTTAGAATACCAACAAATGATGACAGCGCCTATGCCTAGAGAAGCTATGCAAAAACTGAAAAAAAAATGCTTCGAATCTAAAGAATAGAGATTAACGGTAAAATTGAACTAAAAACTTAAAACATTTTCGTAGAGTAGAAAAGCTAAAAAATAAAATCATCGTTTAAAGTCAAATATTTTTTTATTGCTCATGAGTCTTGATTAAGAAGGAAACTAATCCATTCTATTTAATATTCATTTACTAAGAAAAATTATTAAACCATGCCTTAAGGTTCAAAATTTTAACGATATTGGATTAGTTTTGTGTGCTTGAAACTTGAAAAATATAGGAATCATGATTGCATCGGTGCTAAATTAAATGAGATGAAATGATTAGGCGCTACAATGAATAATGCACTCCCAAAATTTCACCCCAAACATCTCAATTGGCTGATGCCGTTAATTTTGTCATGTTTGATGAGTGGTTCAATTTCTTTAATTAATATTGTAATGAATCGTGGATTTTTTGATGGGATCTGGGTGGTCTGGATAAAGACGTGGGCAATGTCTTGGTTAATCGCATTTCCATTGATCTTAATATTTTTACCTGTGGTAAGAAAAATCTTAATGCGTTTTGTAAAAACGATGCCATAGCCCTTGAATGAAAGGTTTGATTAGCATTTAAAACAACAATTATAAAATTCTATGATCTTGCAACTGTTAAAAAATCGGGATAATTTTGCAAGTCGATAAAAATTACAACCTAAGGATTGGCATGACATATAACTCAGTATTCAAGGAAAACTTATTTCAGAATCAGGTCATCATTGTGACAGGAGGTGGTTCTGGTATTGGACGTTGTACAGCTCATGAGCTTGCATCATTGGATGCACAAGTGATTATTACAGGGCGTACCCAAGAAAAACTCGATAAAGTTGTTGCTGAAATCATGCAAGATGGTGGCAGAGCCTATGGCATCGCTTGTGATAATCGTGATGAGGCACAAGTGAAAGCCATGATCAGCGAAGTAATTGAAAAATTCGGACGAATTGATGGCTTGGTGAATAATGCAGGCGGACAATTTCCAGCGCATTTAGAAAAAATCTCACCCAATGGATTTGATGCTGTCATTCGAAACAATCTACACGCTACATTCTATCTTATGCGCGAAGCTTACAATCAGTGGATGAATAAGCATGGTGGAAGTATTGTCAACATGACTGCTGATATGTGGGGAGGTATGCCGAATATGGGACATTCAGGCGCAGCCCGTGCAGGGGTTGATAATCTGACCAAGACAGCTGCTGTCGAATGGGGCAAATCTGGAGTTCGTGTGAATGCCGTAGCACCTGGATGGATTTTGTCATCAGGTATGGATACATATACTGGTGAAATGGCTGAAAAAGTGATTCCAAGTATGGCGGAGAAAGTTCCTTTGCAACGCATGGGAACAGAAGCTGAGGTGTCATCAGCGATCGTCTATTTATTGTCTGAAGCGTCTAAATTTATATCGGGTGTCACGATACGGATTGATGGCGCAGCTTCTCAAGGCACACGTATATTTCCATTAAGTCCAGCTGAGAATAATCAAGCCTATGATGGATTTCACCGTTCTTTTTTACCCGAAGTGATTCAAAATTTAAAAAAATAAGAAATGCCCAATTGAAGCTTCAAACTTAACAATTGGGCATGTAAATTTAAAGTTTCTTACTGAATCGTGACTGTCACGGGTTTACCGTACAAAGTGTAGCTATAATTCGGAGCAATCGTGTATTGATAGCTCGGCATGACATAGGCTTTGCCTTTTTCACTAAATGTAATCGACTGACCATTTTTACTATATTTGGCAGAACCAGGCAGAACAATCATTGAATTAAAGTTTTGTGCTGAAGCCTTACCTATTTGAGTAACTTTTTCTCCACTAAAAACAACAGGCTGTCCCACTTTCGCAGTAATTTGACCTGGAGTATTGATCTTGACGACTAAATCAGAAGATTCATGAGCATAATCGGTGGTTAAGCCATGTGTTCCTTGTACATACATACGATTAAAATCATCTTTATTGGTACGGAATGTCCAAGGCCAGAAAGTTACGCCACGTAAGCTCGCCATTGACATTAACTCTTTGCTTAATCCTGCAAAAGACGGGTTAAATGTAGAAGAATATTTTTGAGTCGCGTCTAATATTCGACGTGTGTTTACAATATTGCTTTGTGCGTTCGGCGTACTCGTTAAAAAGCCTGTAGAAACACCCGGTAAGGTATTTTTCATCTGTAAGATTTGATCACCATTAAAACTAATAACAATCGATTGATCATAGGCATTATGCTTATCTAAAAGCTCTTTAATCTTCGCTACAATTTCAGGCTTAGCACTTTTAATTTCGATGAAATTGGTCACATGGGGGTATTTTTTGACTGCAGCCAAAACCTCATCCATGGTTGGAACTGGGCGACCATTGGGAATCGTACGTAACTGACGAATTTCAGCTAAGGTAAGATCTTCAGTATTTCTATTATCACCTGTGGTACGAGTTAATGTTCCATCATGCATCAGGAAAACATGACCATCTTTCGATAGATAAACATCATATTCAACTGCGTCAGCACCCACCTCAATAGCTTTAATTGTTCCTTCTAAAGTATTTTCATCCTCTAAAGCTGGAATGCCACGATGGCCTGTGATGAGGGGTTTTCTTAACAGGGTATTCGGTGCCATCTGCTTCATAATGTTTTGGAAAACATCTGGCTGTTGTGTATAGATCCCATTAATACCAGTGCTTAAAATATCAGCTGCTTTGAATGCATCAATGCCATCTTTTTGATCTGGATGAAGTGTGCTTGCCCAAGGTGTAATTAATAAGCGTTGTAGATGAGATACGACTTCTGATTGCACTAAGTGCGGCGGTAAAATGACAATTTTTGATAAAGAAGAATTGGTATTATGAGCAATTTTTACAATATCTGATTTACTATTGGTTAAACCAGATTGTTTTGAATAGTCGAGTGCTGTACGCAATACAGGGATTTCAACACGAGCTTTACGTAAGAGTTCAGGCTGATCCGACACCAAGGTGATATCAGCGAGATCATAGTTTTCTGTCAACGTTTTCAGATTACGAATTGTTTTTTCTGAATTGATCGTTAATAGCGGAATATGACGTCGTGTTGAATCATTTAAATAATCTTTTAAATGAGTAATTTTCTTTTGATCTTGGTTAAGAAGATTGAGTTGCTCATCCAGTTGGTAGGCAACATGAGTTGCTAATGGAGCTGAGTTCAGTGTAGTTGCGCCAGCAGGCTGAGCGAGTGCTGGTGCCATAGAGACTGGCAATTGCTGATCGATTAGATCTGTAACTCGATTAGACTCTGGTAGGGCTTCAAGTTGCTCAGTCACTTTAATTGAATCTACACGCATCAAAGCGCCAGCTGTAGAAATGCCAATGCCACCCTGATTTAAATTGTAAGGTAGCGTGCTATCGAGTACGAGTTCATCATTAATATAATGGCGTACGCGTTGGCCATGTACGATGACTGTTGCTTTGTAGGTTTTATTTAACTCAAAATTCTCTTTATATGCAGATTTCTGTAAAACATTCCATGTGTTGTTAGGTTGACGCATAGAAAGTTCAAGACCACTTGCAGCGGTTGCATCAACACGAAATGCGAATTGATAGTATGGAGTAAAAGCTGGATCAGCATATTGATCAGCGGCACGATAGATGATGCTACCCCAACGCCCGCCATTGTTATTTTCTAAGAAAGCAAAATCCATATCGATACGATAATTACGATGTTGCTGTAGTTCGGTTGGCAACATGATGGTCGTCATTTGTGTATCGTGCGCCGTACCATTGATGAGTAGTGCTCCATCTTTAACTTCAATATTACCTGGATTGCTACGAAGTTGAGTCCAATTGTTTGGAATAGTAGTTAAAGCATTGAAATTTTCTTCAAAAAGTATTTCGGGTACAGGTACTTCAATGTCTGGTGTTTCTGGTTCAGGAGATGGATTAGGATTTTCCGTTTGATCTGGATTTGATACAGCATTTTTTTGATCATCATCGGAGCAAGCCGTTAAGCTTAATGTTAATAATATTGCTGACGTCAGTGTTGTAAATTTCATCATTAAAAAGTACTCGAAAAGTATGTCCCTAAGCGAGACACAATCTAAGTACATAAAATGACAATTCTATGGATTTGTCATAAAGTAAAAAAAATATTACATATTAAATATTTATGAAATTCATCAGTTTTAAATACTGTCGTGTTTAAGCGGTGAACATCATTAAAAGTCCAGTTGAAATCTTATGAAAAGATAAGGGAAAATGCGATTTTCGAAAAAAACCAACTCAGCGAACTGAATTGGTCTTCGAATATCAATGAGATTTGCTTATTGAATGGTCACAGTCACGGGTTTTGCATAGATCATATAGGTGAAATTGGGTGCTATGGTGTATTGGTAGCTTGGCATGACATAGGCAGTACCACGTTCACTGAAACTCACAGATTGACCATTTAGACTATATTTTGCAGAGCCTGGTAGTACGAGCATCGTATTGAAGCTTTGGTAACTAGATTGACCCAGTTGCGTTAATTTTTGCCCAGCGATTTGTAAAGGTTGACCAACAGTTGCTGTTATTTGTCGTGGAGTTTCAATTTTGACCACAAAATTTGATGCATCTTGTGCATAATCCGTGGTCAACCCATGTGTACCTTGAATGTACATACGATAGAAATCATTTTTTATTAAACGGAACGTCCAAGGCCAGAAGGTTACACCACGTAAACTTGCCAGATACATGACGTCCTGATTCAAACCACTATAATTCGGATTAAATGTTGAAGAAAATTGTCGTGTTGTTTCCAAAATTCTTCGAACGTTTAGAAAAGTAGTTTGTTCCTTTGGTGGATATACCAATAAACCCGTTGATACACCTTTTAGAGTGTTCTTCATTTGAAGAATTTGTTGCCCATCAAAACTTATGACAATCACTTGACCATATGCATCATGTTTATCAAGTAAATCTTTAATTTTTGAAATTATTTCGGGTTTTGCACTCTTAATCTCGATAAAATTGGTGACATGTGGGTATTTTTCAACTACTGCAGCCAATACTTCATCCATCGTCGGTACGGCAAGTCGCTGCCCGGTCGTTTTTAGTTTACGAACCTCTTCGAGCGTCATGTTCTCAATATTTTTTGCGATACCCGTTGTGCGCAAAACCGATTTATCATGCATTAAAACGACATGGTCATCTTTTGTCAGATATACATCATATTCCACGGCATCAGCGCCAACTTCTATCGCTTTAAGAATACCTTCAAGGGTATTTTCATCAACTTGAGATGGAATTCCACGATGACCTGTAATGAGCGGTTTACGAAGTAGGGTGTTGGGCGCCATTGAGCGCATGATGGAATGAAATAATTCAGGCTGAAGCGTATAAATGCCATTCACTCCTGTCGTTAATATTTCAGCAGCTTGATAGGCATCAAGTTTAGGACTGGTCTGTCCAGAAGTATTGTGGGTAAAACCTGCCCAAGGTGTGATCAATAAACGTTGCAAGTGTGCAACCAGATGAGATTGAACCAAATGGGCTGGTAAAATCACAATTTTAGCAAGTGATGTATTGGTTGCCTGTGCAATTTTCACAACACTATTTTGATCTGAAATCAAATTGCCCTTTTCAGACCAATCCAATGCTGTACGGATTTCTGGAATCTCCACACGCGCTTTTCTTAATAGATATGGATCATCAGAGACTAGCGTGACATCACTAAAATCATAATCTGAAGACAAAGATCTTAATTCAGCCAGTGTGTTTTCAGAGTCGATATGCAGAAGAGGAAGTGTTCTTTTGGTTTGATCAGAAAGAAGACTTCTAAGGTGCATCGAGGTCTTATTGTCGAAATCTTTTAAAAATAATTGTTCATCAAGTTGGTACGCAATATAAGTGGCGGTATGAGCGTTATCATTTGTTAATGAGTCGGCTGGTTGTGCTAAAGCAGGCGCCATTGCAACTGGATATTTGTGATCAATGACATCTGTGATCCGATCTTGAGTAGGGAGAGCATCAAGTTGTTCAATCACCCGTATTGTGTTGACCTTCATCAGCAATCCTGCTGCTGAAAGTCCAATGGCACCTTGGTTTAGGTTGATGGGTAATTCACCATCAAAAACCAATTGATCATTCAAGTAATGACGAACACGTTGATCATGAACAACAACTGTAGCCTTATAAGGTGTATTTAAAGCGATGTTTGATTCGAATTTGGATGTATTGATGACATTCCATGTGTTATTTGAGCGTCTAAGTGCGAGTTCTAGACCATTATAAGCAGATGCATCTGCACGAATAGCAAATTGGTAATATGGTGTATATTCAGGTTGAGCAAACACTTCTGAGGCTCTATAAATAATACTTCCCCAACGAGTACCGTTATTACGCTCAAGGTATTCGAATTCTAACTCAATTTTATAATTGCGAAGCTTTTGAAAATACGAACTTAACATGATCGTGGTGGGTTTGATTAAATCTTTGCGACCATCAATCAGTAAGGCGCCTTCTTTAAATTGAATGCTACCTGGATTTAAAGGCAGAATATTCCAATCAGAAGGTATTGAATAAAGTTCAGTAAAATCCAGATTTAAATAAGTGTTTGGTTGTGGAACATTGATCGGTGTTTCAGGTTCGAGATCCGGTGGTAGAGATTGTTCTGGATCTTCAGGCTGAATTGGTATGGTTGGCTCAGGAGTATTTGGTAAGGTTGATTTAGCTTGATCTTCCCCAGAGCATCCTGCTAAACCGAGCATGAGCGATAGTGTGACAACTAGAGTCTGCTTTTTCATTTTAAAATTCTCGAGTGTACGATCCATGACGACCTTAAAATCTATGAAATTAAGGTTACAATTCCTTTGTAAATCAGAAAAATACGAAACTTTGTTTATATTATTGAGTTATTTTAATATTCGTGTCTGAGGCAAGGTTCAAAATAAAAGATTTAAAACTTGCCATCCACCAATAATGACACGAATGATCCCCAAAGCGACGAACAATATCATTTCAAAAAAACAGAAAACTAAAAAAGTCCAACCTGCTGCACCATCCACTTTACTCGCATCGTATTCAATGTATAGCAATAACAACACCAGCCCAATTTGGAAGTAGATCATCGCAATTACTGCTGAATCCCATGGAAAACTTAACAAAAAAGTCCAACAGATGATGACCAAGGCAGCAAAACTGCATGGCAAAATAAATTGCAGCAAGTAACGCATATTATTTTCCCCAAATAATAATGATTCGTTTTCATCCTTATACATAAGTAATACAGGACTTTATCAATGCGATCAACTATGATGAAATTGATTGAAATGAATGAAAAGTATTGTAAATAAAGGATTTGATTATGGCACAAAGCATGCAACATGTGATCATTACTGAACCAGGCGGCGTTGAGAAGTTGGCTTATGAAACGGTTGATATTCCGCAACCTAAAGACAATGAAGTCTTGGTGAAAGTACATGCTTTCGGCATTAACCGTCCTGATATTTTACAGCGCCAAGGTTTATATCCAATGCCTAAAGGGGTCACACCTGTACCTGGGTTAGAGGTATCAGGGGAAGTCGTTGCAGTAGGGGCTGAGGTAAACGCCTATCAGGTGGGGGATCAAGTGTGTGGACTCACCAATGGTGGTGGTTATGCGGAATACTGTGTGGTGCCTGAATCTCAGCTGATTAATATTCCTGCAGGGGTGAGTCATATTCAAGCTGCTGCAATTCCAGAAACATTTTTTACCGTTTGGGCGAATATTTTTCAAATGGGCAAAGCTAAAGCGGGGGAAACGGCTTTAATCCATGGCGGAACCAGTGGGATTGGAACAACAGCATTAATGTTGTGTAAAGCATTTGGCTTAAAAACTTTTGCGACTGTTGGCTCAGATGAGAAAGTAAAAGCAATTCAAGATTTGACGCATGCAATTAATTATAAAACGGAAGACTTTGAACAGGTCATTCAGCAAGCGACGGAAGAAAATGGCGTAGATATTGTCTTAGATATGGTTGGAGCGCCTTATTTAGCCCAAAACTTGAATGTATTACGTCGTGATGGGCGTTTGGTTTATATCGCATTTCTTGGAGGAGCTAAAGCTGACGGCGTAAAATTAGGTCAAATCATGATGAAGCGTTTAACCATTACTGGCTCAACCATGCGTGCACGTACCACAGCAGAAAAAGCCAAAATCGCTCAAGATTTAAAGACACATGTTGCGCCGTTATGGGCAAAAGGTGAATGTCTACCGATGATTTATAAAACTTTTAATTTTGATGAGATTCAAGCGGCTCATTTGGCAATGGATGCAGGTGATCACATTGGTAAAATTGTGGTGAAAGTCTTGGATTAATCTCAACCACCTATGTTCGATTGAGTCAGCGCTGAGGATGAATAATCTGCTTCGTCCCAACAGACTTTAGATTATTCATCTGCTAACCAATTCTTAGACTGTTCATTGCTTGCGTCCAATCTTGGCAAGAACAGCGCGGACAATCTTGAAGTGGTTGTTGAAGTTCAGTACAGAATCCACAATGTGTACACGCATATATTACGCTAGGTTTTACCTTGTATATTGATTGAGCTTGATCTGGAAAAATTGGTAAGCCATATTTAACTTGCTCATCGGGATAAAACAAAATACTGAAATTCCCATCGGACTCTAATAGACCGACTCGAATTTGACCTAAATGCTCAACGGATTGACGACGCATTTCCGAAAAGAACTCATCATGCGACATATTACCTCGCTTGAATGCTTCAAGGACGAGCATGCCATCTTTTACGATGTAACAGGATTTACCTTCGACTAAGTCTTCGAAAGGCTGATATTTCATCATTAACCACGTTGTGGTGCGGTAAAGCAAGATGATCACACTCATGACGACTACGGCTTGAATTAAGGGTAAATCCTCCGTAAACATTGGATCTCCAGCAATTGATCCAAGACAAAGAATAATGGCAACTTCAAAGATGGAGAGTTGTCTAACCCCTCGCTTGCCAGTCAAACGAAGAAAAAGAATGATCAGTAAATACATCACCACGCATCGGACTAAAATCTCGAAAACAAATGCCCATGTGGTGTCGTAAAAAAAGATAGAAGCAAAATCCATTTGTTCCTCAATTTTCTAGGTGATTCTACTTAAGCTATCAAGCGCCAAAAAAAAGAAATACAGAATTATTGTCGAATTATTATGACTTTATGTAGATGTGGTGCGTGACTTGAATATTAAATCATGTTGTTTAAAAGATAGGGAGTGGAATTACAGTTGTTAATGTTAATCAGGATTTTGAATATATGAGATAAGGTTGGCATTTTTTATTCATTACAATGATCCGAAATGTTTGTTATGTATTTGTAATATTCTGTTATATTCTTATGGTTGCATGTTTCGGTGTTTAACCAAGAGTTAAGGTGTATTTTGGATTCATTCCGTAATCGCGTTCTGTTCATATTTGCTGGATTAACCATTATCCTTGGGATATGCGTATCGCTGTATATTGGAAATATCGCATCTCAGCACTTGGCTAAAGCCAGTGGACAGACCCTACATGTCGCAGCAAAAAATATCAGTAATGCCTTGGCAGTTTCTCTTGCCGAACGCGAGCGCGAAATGGTGCTGCTCAGCCAATCTCCATTCTTTTCAGAAGCAAGTCTAGATGATCCACGTGTTCGTACACGCTTGGAACAAGTCAAAAATGCGTATGTCTATTATGCTTGGATGGGGGTAACAGATTTAAACGGTGATGTTCAAATTGCTGCGGATGGTATTCTTGAAGGTGAAAACGTTTCTTCACGGCCATGGTTTAAGGCAGGTTTACAGGGTACATACTTAGGTGATGTGCATGAAGCTGTGTTATTGGCAAAAAAAATTCAAGCTTTAAATCCTCATGAGCCGATGCGTTTTATTGATTTCGCAACACCAATCTATGATCCAAATACTCAAAAATTAAAAGGAGTGTTAGCTGCACATGCAGATTGGGAGTGGGCACGTCATATTCTCAATAAAGCATTATCTCAAACAGCATCTCAGCGTGGCATAGAAGTCTTTATCTTAAACAAACAGGGTGAACTGCTGTATCCATTTAAAAGTATTGGACGAGTCAAGCCACCTCAACTTAAAGTCAACGATGCACTTTATTATATTGATGATTGGAATGAAGGGCAGGATTTCTTAACCGCAAATATTGCGGTGGAGTCCGAGACTAAAAGTGATATTGGTTGGCATGTGGTAATTCGTCAACCTTTGGCGATTGCTTTGGCAGATATGCGTGATTTGCAGTTCAAAATCTTCCTGATTGGTTTATTCGTCTCGCTGTTTATCTTTTATGTGATTTATCAACTTGCCAATAAATTGAGCAGACCCATTGAGGCTTTAGCTAAATCGGCTTATGCGGTCGAACAGGGAGACGTGCATACGGCATTTCATAGTCAAAGCAGCATCCGTGAAATCCAAGGATTATCACATTCTCTACAAAGCATGACGCAAACCTTATTGGAACAGAAACAACAATTGCTTGAGGCAAACCAATCTCTAGAGCGTAAGGTTCAAGAGCGCACTCGAGCACTTGAATTGGCTAATCTTGAGTTGATTCGATTGTCACGACATGACGCATTAACAGGTTTACACAATCGCCGTGCTTTAAACGAACAACTTGAATACTTGTTTGGTCAACATAAAAGAAATCAAATTGGCTATGCAGCACTTATATTGGATGTCGATTATTTTAAGCAAGTCAACGATCAATATGGTCATGATCAAGGGGATCAAGTGTTACAACAAGTAGCAAAAATCCTTGATCAAGCAACGCGTGAAACCGATTTTGTGGCACGTTATGGTGGTGAAGAATTTGTAATTTTATTGACTGCAACACATCTGATGGGTGCGCAAGTTTTGGCAGAGAAAATTCGTACATTGGTGGAACAAGCTGTTATTTTGGCAGAGAAAACTTTGACCGTCAGTATTGGTGTCAGTGTGACTGATCTCAACGATGCTGATGCTTATGCCATTCTTAAACGAGCAGATCGACATCTTTATCAAGCAAAAGCGAATGGTCGAAATCAAACTGTGATCGATGCTTAAAATAAAGCATCCACAGTTAGTTAAACTCAGTATTCTCTCATTGGACTAAACACCTGACGTGACTTCATTCGAAATTCAATCCAGTTCTTCTGCACAACTTGTTCAAGATCATAAGCTACGGGTTTTGATTAATCAGATTGAGCAGCAAAAATTACAATTATCCGCATGGCAACACGCACAAGAAGAAATTCGTGCCTACACGCAGAAGAAACTTATTCCTGTCTATCGTGATGTTTATCAAGTGCTGTTTCAGCAGTTACAAAGTCTATGGAATAGCCTAAGTCAAATTGATTTAAATAAGTCGTCTCAAAAGGCAGTAGAAGAGAAGTGTTTTAACTTGACCCAAATGTTGAGTAAATCAAATATGCTCAATGAAACTCAAATTGAGACAGTTGAAAAATTACATATTTATTTCGAACAGGTGTTTGCTCAACCACGAAATAAGCAAGATAAAAAGAACAACTTAGAATCTAGTCAAGCACCAGATGCTCATGGTGAACAAAATGATTCAACGATTGATGACGATTCATTGTGGGACAAAGCGCAGTATCAACAAGCAAGGCAGCAAGCCAAACTTAAACGGCAGCAAGATAAACAAGCCGAAGCAGAAAAGTTAGTGAATCAATCGCTAAAAACCGTATATTTAAAGATTGCCTCGATTATTCACCCTGACCGTGAGCGTGATGAGTCGAAAAAAGCGGAAAAGACCGAGCTGTTACAGCGTGCTAATGAAGCCAATGAACAGGAAGATTTGTTCTATTTATTGAAACTTCAGCTTGAAGTTGAGCAAAGTAAAAATGGTTCAAATAAAGGTTTAACAGCGGAGCAAGTTAAGTTTTATCAGCAGGCTTTAGAAGCACAAAGCCAAGCATTAAAAAAGCAAATTCAGGAGTTGATTGATTCGCTTGTGTGGTCAAATAAAGCCAAAATTGCGGTGAGGAAGTCGAAAGGGCAATTGAATATTGAGCAGTTGTATAAGCAGATTGATGCAGATGTATCTGCGGTGAAGCAACAGCTGAAAGCGGAAAAGCAAAGGCTGAGCTTTATGGGTAAAGAGCGTGGGTTGGAGATGTTGTTGGGGCATCAAGTTTTGTGATTTTTTTTAAAAGCACCTCTCCCTGACCCTCTCCTGGAAGGAGAGGGAAAAATCCATTGCTAAGCAAATTCAAGCTGTAAATTTGGTTATGGTAATTGGTATAAAATTTAATAATAAGAATTAGATTCGCAATGAACGTTCCCTCTCCCTATGGGAGAGGGTTAGGGAGAGGGAAAATAAAAATGAAAATAGATCCTCAACTATTAGAATTTGCCAAATCCATGCGCCACACCGCCACTGATGCAGAACATTTGATGTGGCAAATTCTACGAGCTAAGCGATTTATGAATCTTAAATTTCGTCGTCAGCATGTGATTAAACCTTATATTGTGGATTTTTACTGTCATGAAATTGGTTTGGTGATTGAGTTGGATGGTGGTCAGCATGGAACGGATGAGATACAAGAATATGATGCTGAACGGACGAAGTTTTTAGCAGCTTTAGGTTTAACGGTTGTTCGGTATTGGAATTATGATGTGTTGGAGCGGACTGATGTAGTTTTAGATCATTTATGGAATATATGTTTTGAACTAAAAGTAAATGAATAATGAAAGCTCCTTCTCCCTTTGGATAGGATCGAGGTGAGGTTGAAATTAAGGATAGCTATTTAAAAATTTGTGGTAAATTTTTAAATTCTAACCAAGAATTTTTTCAAATAATATTTAATGGAGTATTGTTAAATGATTGTTGCTTTTCAAGGAGAGTTGAAATCACCATTAGGCTTTTTTTCTAAATTTAAGAATCAGGATTTTGATTTAGGTGACAATTATATACTATCCTTTAAAGATAATGATGAAAATCCTCGAGCACCTGTCATAAGAGTAGTTCATGATGTCAATGTGGATGCTGATATTTATAAATTTATTGATAGTTTTATCTACGAAAATAAATATTTAATGCATTTAGATACATCAATTAATCTTCCTCTAATTGATAAATTTGATAATTTATATATTAACGCTAATGGTGATTTGCAACATGACAAATTTATTGATTTAAATCATCTTCCTTACAAAGTTGAAGAATTATGCTTAAGTGTTGATTCTGAAATCAAAAAAAAATTAAAAAGATTTTTGCAGTCATTAATTTGGTATCAAAATTTAAATAGTCAATTTATAAAAGAAATTAGTTTAAGTTTATTTTGGAAAACTAGAAATGAAGAAAAATTATATCATTTAATTCCATTGAAAGAAGACGGTGGTTCTATTACTGGAAAATGTAATGGGGTATATTGGGCTGATAATCATGTTGATAATTTTCAAATTTTTTATAATCAGCAGTTTGAAATACCATTAGCTCATGAGTTACTTAAGGAAGCTTATAATGTTAGGAAAGATAGTCTAAGAAGCTCGTTTGTTTTAATGGTAGCAAGTTTGGAAATTGCGATTAAACAGCATATTGGAAGAGTATTACCAAAAAGCTATTGGTTGTTGGATAATATGCCAAGTCCACCGATTCAAAAATTGTTCAGTAAATATCTGTTGGAGCTACATCCTTTTTTAGAAGGGAACAATAAAGAATATTGGGATAATGTAAAAAAAGTTTTTAATAATCCCTTGCAGAAATTAATTGAGAATAGGAACAAAATTGTACATACAGGGTGGTTACCAAATAAAAAAGAACTAGATGAAGAGTATGTTGAAAATAGCTATTATTTCATATCGGATTTAATTTATTTTTTAGATGCCTTAGAAGGTCATGAGTGGGCTAATAATCATATTTCAGAGCAATTACTAACTGCATTAAAGTGGCAAAAAAATAGTGAAGTACCCACATCGGATATTTTAACAATAAGCTTAATAAGCAACTTTAATGAATAAAAAATCCCCTCATTAAGAGGGGATTTTTTGAATCAAACTACAACATTAAAGCGCTGCAATCTGCTCCATATTCGCTTTAATCTTCGCTAACTGGTCAGCAAACTCAGCAAGTTTTACTTTCTCGCCTTCAACCACAGCAGCAGGTGCTTTCGCCACAAAACCTTCGTTAGAAAGTTTAGTTGCGATTTGGTCATGCTGCTTTTGAACCTTGTCTAAATCTTTTTGCAAACGACCCAATTCCGCTTTCGGGTCAATTAAGCCCTTCATTGGAACGAATACAGATACATGACCCACTACAGATGAAGAAGACAATGGCGGTTGTTCAGCATCAGCCAAGAATGTAATGCTTTCAACTTTAGCCAATGCTTTAAACAACGGCTCAATACGTGCGATCTGTGCTTTTTCTGCATCCGTCGTGTTTTGAAGCAGAACAGGCAACAAGCGAGCATTACCTAGACCCATCTCACCACGAATGTTACGTACCGCACCAATCAAACCTTGAAGCCATTGCATATCTGCTTCAGCTTGCTCGTTGATAAGCGCTTGGTCAGCAACAGGGTACTGTGCAAGCATAATGGTTTCGCCAACGATGTTCAGTTTCGGCGCAAGTGTTTGCCAGATTTCTTCTGTTAGGTACGGCATCAATGGATGCGCTAAACGTAAAGATGCTTCCATTACAGAAAGAAGAACACGACGCACTTCAGCTTTACGCTCAACCGATACGTTTTCATCATTCAGAACAGGCTTAGTCAGCTCTACATACCAGTCACAGTATTCATTCCAAATGAACTCATAAATCGCTTGTGCAGCCAAGTCTAAACGGTAGGTTGCAAATGCTGTTTGCACTGCTTGTTCCGCTTTTTGTAGACGGCTCACGATCCATTGTTCAGGCAATTCCCAAAGATCTTGGCGAACTTCTTGACCAATGACTTGCTCTTCGCAGTTCATCATCACGAAACGAGTCGCGTTCCAGATTTTGTTGGCAAAGTTACGGTAACCTTCAACACGTTTCATGTCGAACTTGATGTCACGACCCGTGTTCGCAAGCGCACAGAATGTGAAACGAACTGCGTCAGTACCGTAAGATTGAATACCTTCAGGGAATTCTTTACGCGTTGATTTTTCAATCTTCGCCGCTTGTTTCGGGTTCATCAAACCTGTAGTACGTTTTTGTACTAAAGTTTCAAGATCAACACCGTCAATCAAATCTAATGGGTCAAGTACGTTACCCTTAGATTTAGACATCTTCTGACCTTCGCCATCACGAACCAAACCGTGTACATACACCGTTTTAAACGGCACTTGTGGCGTACCATCTTCATTTTTCATGAAGTGCATCGTAAGCATAATCATACGCGCAACCCAGAAGAAGATGATGTCGAAACCTGTTACAAGAACATCAGTCGGGTGGAACGTATTTAAGAAGTAGTTTTCTTTATCTTTCGCTTCGTCACCCGTCCAACCTAAAGTTGAGAACGTCCAAAGACCCGATGAGAACCATGTATCAAGTACATCTTCATCTTGATCTAATTGAACATCGGCAGGAATGTTGTTTTTCTCACGAACTTCAGCTTCATTGCGACCTACGTAAACATTACCTTCTGCATCGTACCAAGCAGGGATACGGTGACCCCACCACAATTGACGAGAGATACACCAATCTTGAATGTTGTTCATCCAAGCCATGTACATGTTGCTGTACTGCTCAGGTACAAATTTGATGTCGCCATCTTTAACCGCTTTAATTGCAGGCTCAGCAAGCGGTGCAATCTTCACGTACCATTGGTCTGTTAATAACGGCTCAACGATTACACCTGAACGGTCACCACGAGGTGGTTTAAGTGTGTACGGTTGAATTTGATCTAACCAGCCTTCAGCTTCCGCTTGTTCAACTAACTTTTTACGAGCTTCAAAACGCTCTAAACCAATATAGTCCGCAGGGGCAGGAATAGTTTTAGAAATTTGCTCGCCCGCTTTCGCGATATATTGAAATTCAGCCAACACTTCAGCATTTTTGTTGAAGATGTTGATGATTGGCAATTCGCAGCGTTTACCCACTTCATAGTCATTGAAGTCATGTGCAGGGGTGATTTTTACACAGCCTGTACCGAATTCTTTGTCAACATATTCATCTTTAACGATTGGAACAGCACGACCTGTAATCGGTAGGATAATGTTCTTACCAACTAAAGCTGCATAGCGTTCATCATCAAGCGCAACAGCAACCGCTGTATCACCTAATAATGTTTCAGGACGAGTCGTTGCCACAACGATATGATCTTTACCATCGTGCGTGCGAAGTGACTTATCTTCAAAGAAGTATTTGAAGTGCCACAATGAACCTTGTTCTTCTTTATCAGACTCAACTTCAAGGTCAGAAAGGGCAGTTTGGAGTTTAGGATCCCAGTTAACAAGGCGTTTACCACGGTAGATCAAACCATCTTCGTGAAGTTTTACAAACACTTCTTTCACAGCATTTGATAAACCTTCATCCATGGTAAAGCGTTCACGTGACCAATCAACAGACGAACCTAAACGACGAATTTGACGGGTAATATTACCGCCAGATTGTTCTTTCCATTCCCATACTTTTTCGATGAATTTATCACGACCCAAGTCATGACGGCTTACGCCTTGCGCACCTAACTGACGCTCTACAACCATTTGCGTTGCGATACCCGCATGGTCAGTACCTGGTTGCCAAAGCGTGTTAAAACCTGACATACGCTTATGACGTGTCAAAGCATCCATGATGGCATTGTTAAAACCATGACCCATGTGCAAGCTACCAGTGACGTTTGGTGGCGGAATCATGATACAGAAAGACTCGCCTTTTTCAGACGGCTTAAAGTAACCGCGTTCTTCCCAAGTTTGGTACCATTTTTTCTCGATCTCGGTCGGATCGTAGGTTGTAGCAATATTTTGCGCTGAATCAGTCATAGTTCGAACAGATCAAAAGTAGATAAAAAATTGCATCTATTGTAGCAAAAAAAATGCATGGAGAGGCACGTTAAGCAAATGCATTCTCGTTTCAAATCCCACACAATCGAACAGTAATTGATTTTGAATAACACTAAAGCCAGCGTCAACTCGCGGAATCGGCCTGACAATAAAGGATAACAATCGCATGACCTATACTATTTCTTTGCGCTTACAACCTGAAACTTATCAGCAATATCAAACCATTCACCAAAAACTCAATGCAGGAGACCATGAAGCGCAAGCTAAAATTCTTGGAGATAATCTGTCCAAAATTGCTTGTGAGATTATTGATCAAGCCTTTGGCACACTGGTCAAAGATTCTAATGCAAAGGATCAAGACTCAGCAAAAGTATTGAAACAAGTGCAAGATGCAATCTTGAAATACATGCCTTGGTCAGTATCTTTTTTTGGTAATGATCGCTTAACGCCTATGGTGAATCATGTACAAAGTTTGATGTATGAACAAGATGGAAAATACTATATTTCATACCCAGTTGAAAAAGTTATTGTGAATGAGTTACTGGGCTGTGCAGAACGTATGCGTGAAGGTCAAAATCAATATGTTGCTCCTGGCTTAAAAGCCTTCACTAAAGTGGTTGATCAAGGCGTTACGAGCTTAATTCGTGAACCTAAAAAAATGCTGAAATTTAATATGGTGGTGGATAAAACCTTAAATGGTGTGATCAGTCTGACCACAGGATTAGGGTATAAGCGATTTGAAAATTTAAGCAAAATTCATGATGCACAAAGTATCGTGAAGTACTTTGACCATTTTCTGGTTTTTCTTGATAATGAAGGACAGCAAAAAGCAAAATTAAATGCTTAAACCATAAGGATAAAGGGAATGGCAAAGTTGGAACAGCTTGATCAGAAAGTGGTGTGGATTACAGGTGCATCATCGGGTCTTGGTAAAGCGTTGGCTGCTGAATGTGCCAGTTTAGGGGCACAGGTTATTTTGACGGCTCGTCGTTTTGAAGAGCTGGAAACGGTAAGGCAGTCTTTGGCACACCCAGAACGACATATTTCCATTAAAGCGGATATCACAGATGAATCACAAGTTCGTCATGCTTATGAACAAGTTCTCCAACAAAAAGGACGTATTGATTGGTTAATCAATAATGCAGGTCTATCACAACGTGCATTAATTAAAGACACGACCATGCAAACTGAACGTGCGATCATGGAAGTTGACTATTTCTCTCAAGTCTTTTTAACCAAAACGGTTTTGCCGACTTTTCAGCAACAAAAGTCAGGACGAATTGCCTTTATCTCAAGTGTCGCTGGTTTATTGGGCACACAATATCGTGCGACTTATTCGGCAGCCAAAGGTGCGATTCATATGTGGGCGAATAGCTTACGTGCTGAAGTTGCGCAAGATGGTGTGGGTGTCTCGGTAATTTTCCCAGGATTTGTGAAAACCAATGTATCCTTTAACGCTTTAAACGGTGAAGGAAAGCCCCAAGGTTATCAAGATGAGGCTATTGAAAATGGTTTAGAAGCAGAGGAATTTGCTAAACAAACCGTACAGGCATTATTAAAAGGGGATGAGTATATTGTCGTGGGTGGGGCAAAAGAAAAATTAGGCGTCTTTATTTCACGGTTATCACCAGCAATACTGTATCGAATGATCCGAAAAATGAAAGTAAAGTAATTTTTAATGATCGTGACCCGCGTATCGATGAGAAAAATTTTATCAACTATGTCTGGTTTTCTATCTCAATGATCATGCGAGCGATAAGGGGTTTGAAGACTCCTCAAATAAAGTATAGGGCTTGAGTGACTACTACATACCTGTAAAGAAAAAGAGAGACTTTTAGTCTCTCTTTTGTATAGCAGTTCCGTAAGCGAATACTTCAACCATTCCACCTTGAAGTCCTAAATCTGTGGTGCTGAGTCTTAACCCTAAGATTTCAGTTGCGCCCATTTTTTCAGCTTCAAGTTTAAGTCTAACAATAGCTTCACGTCTTGCACGTTCAACAATACTTTCATAACTGCGTAAGCGTCCACCAATGAAATTTTGGATTTGCGCAAGTACAAACTTAAAATAATCATGCAAAATCACAACATTACTGCTGATCATTTGTCCATGGTTTTCAGAAGTTTTAAAACGCTGACTATCTAACTTGATATAAGCTAAGCGCGCTTCTTGTTCATCAAGTTGCTTAAGATGCTTTTGTTCATTATAGCGACCAAATCCAAATCCAATACAAAATAGGATGAGAAAGATGACCACCTGAAAAATGATACCATCCATAACGAATCCTTAAGAGGTGAATGGATCAGGAATTTTAGGTACATTCGGTGTGACATACACAGCTGTGCCATAAACAAATAATTCGGAAGCACCTTGGGTAATATTGGAAGTTGAGAAACGAATTCCGACAATCGCATTCGCCCCTAAGCCACGTGCTTTATCAATCATACGATTCATTGCTTCTTGACGAGACTCTTCAAGTAATTCCGTGTATGCGGTGAGTTCTCCACCGACGATATTCTTAAGTCCTGCGAGTAAATCACGCCCGACGTGTTTACTTCTGACGGTACTGCCATATACCACGTCAAATTGTTGTTGAATTTGATGACCAGGTACAGATTCTAAATTACTTAACAGCATGTGATTGAAGTCGTTATAAAAAGGGTAATTAATGACAAAATATCAGTATTTGGGACAATAAAAAAGCCCACCGAGGTGAGCTTTGTTTAAACAAAAAATTACTTCTTGTCGTATTTTAAATCTGAGCTTGAAGGCTGATAAATCACTTGATCCGTAGTATTGGTTTTTAAGCCACCACCGAGTGATTTATAGAGCTCGATTTGGTTGTTAAGGTTCGCTTGTTCAAGCAGCAATAAACCTTGCTCAGCACTATATGATGTACGTTGCGCATCTAATACAGTTAAGAAACTGTCAATACCAGCGCGGAAGCGGGCATTTGAGAGTTTGTAGGTTGTATTGGTCGCATCAACTAAACGGCGTTGTGCAGTTAAACGTTCACCGATATTTTGACGCACTGCCAAAGCATCATTCACTTCACGGAACGCAGATTGAATTGATTTTTCATAATCAGATAATGCAATCTGTTGCTGTGTTTCAGAGACTTTAATATTGGCACGACGTGTTCCCCAGTCAAAGATTGGAATATCTAGACTAGGACCAACTGACCAAACAAAAGCACCAGACTTGAATAAATCACTTAAGTCTGTTGATGCATAACCTGCTGATCCTGTGAGGCTAATGGTTGGGAATAAACGCGCTTTTGCAGCACCGATATTCGCACCAGCCGCACTCAGCTGATATTCAGCCGCTTTAACATCTGGACGGTTGTTGAGTAGATCACTTGGCAAACCAGCCGCAAAAGCAGTGGTTGATGTCACACGTGTGATTCTCTCTTTAGGCAATAAATTGTCAGGTAGTGGTTGACCTACAAGGAGGTTTAACGCATTAACCGCTTGTGCAATTTGAGTCTTGTATTCAGCAACATCACCACGTGCCGTCTCAACAGAAACTTGAGCCTGACGAAGCGGAACTTCACTGTCGATTCCCACATCAAAACGTTTTTTGTTGAGATTGTAAGATTCAAGTTGAGCTTTCAGTGTCTGTTCAGCGAGTTTAAGATTCGCTTGCGCATATGAGTAAGCCAACCAAGCTTGAGCTGTTTGGCTAATCAAGGCTATTTGAGTGGCATCACGTGCGCTTGCAGTTGAAAGATAAGTGTCTAGGGCATTGTCTTTCAAGCTTCTAACACGACCCCAAAAATCAATTTCATAAGCCGTTAAACCTAAACCTACATTATAGGTTGTTACTGGGCTTGGCGAATTGACCGTGTCTTGTCGTAAAACACCACCACTTGCACCAATCGTAGGCAATTGATTGTTTTGGCTGATTTGAAATTGTTGACGTGCTAATTCGATATTTAGCGTCGCTTTACGAAGATCACGGTTATTTGCCAAGGCTAAATCCAAAACTTGGATTAAGCGTTGATCTACAAAAAAATCCTTATAACCTTGCTCCGCAATAGATGGACCAGAAGCATTGCCAAGATAACTTCCTGGAATATTGGCTTGAGTGACCGGTTCTGGACCACGCATGCTTTGACATGCTGTCAAAGCAAGCGCAATTGCAGATACCGCAATGCTACGACCTGTAATAGACCATACGTTTTGCATCACGAAATTTGCTCCTGTTTATTTTGTTTTGGTTTTGTTTTAAAGATACTTCGGATCCATACATAGAACACTGGAATAAAGAAGATCCCTAAAAGTGTTGAGCTGATTACACCACCAAGTACACCATAACCCACGGAATGTTGACTTCCTGCACCTGCGCCAGAAGCGAGAGCTAGAGGAAGAACACCAAAACCGAAAGCCAATGTGGTCATAATGATTGGACGCAAACGCATTTTCGCGGCATGCAAGGTTGCTTCGAAGAGTTCTTCACCTTGATCTTGAAGCTCTTTCGCAAACTCTACAATCAAGATCGCATTCTTCGCGGACAAACCAATCACGGCAATAATCGCCACTTGGAAGTAGATGTTATTTGAAAGGTTTGGATCTTTCAAAATAATCATTCCCAAGAATGTTAAGGCAAGTGCACCAACAATACCCAATGGCACAACCATGAGTACAGAGAATGGGATAGACCAACTTTCATATAAGGCTGCCAAGCAGAGGAAGACAATCAATAAAGAAAGAGCATAAAGGAATGGTGCTTGTGCGCCAGACTCACGTTCTTCGAGAGATAAACCTGTCCATTCGTAATCGAAGCCTTGTAAGCCCATTGAAGGAAGCTTTGCAATGATTTCTTCAACCGCGGCCATTGCATCACCCGAACTCACACCTGGAGCTGGAGTACCTGTGATGTTCATGGAAGAAACGCCGTTATAACGCTCTAAACGTGGTGAACCATAAGTCCATTCGCCTGTTGCGAACGCTGAGAATGGAACCATCGTACCTTGGTTATTGCGGACATACCACTTGTCTAAGTCTTCAGGCATCATACGAGAGCTCGCTTCACCTTGGACATACACTTTTTTCACACGACCACGATCGATGAAGTCATTAATGTATGAACCACCCCATGCCATACCCATCGTACTATTGATTTCAGCAATGCTGACTCCCATAGCACCTGCTTGAGCATGATCGACGATGACACGATATTGAGGCGTATCTTCTTGTCCGTTAGGACGAACACCTGTTAAGCGCTGATCTTGAGAAGCTAAGCCGAGTACAGCATTACGTGCTGCTAATAATTGCTCGTGACTTTGACCTGCAGCTGCTTTTAACTGTAGGTTAAAGCCTGCACTCACGCCCAACTCCGGCATTGCTGGAAGTTGAAGAGGCATGATATAGCTGGCATCTTTCACAATCATATTCAGTGCCATACCACGTTGGATAATTGCACCGACCTGAGATTCAGGAGAGGTACGGTCTTTCCAGTCTTTCAACTTAATGAAGGCAAGACCCGCATTTTGACCAATACCCGTGAACGAGAAACCAGCAACACTAAATACAGATTCAACATGTTCTTTCTCGTTGTTGAGGAAGAAGCCTGTCATTTGATCAATTGTTTTGCCAGTGCGTTCAAGCGTTGCATTTGGTGGTAGCTGAACGAGTGTCATCACCACACCTTGGTCTTCATCTGGTAAGAATGAAGAAGGAAGGTTGACAAATAACCAGCCCATCACAGCAATCACAACACCATAGACCAATCCTGCAAATAGCTTGGCATGTGTTAAACGGTTTACGCCGTTTTGATATTTCACCGAAATTTTGTCAAAACCATTGTTAAACCAACGGAAGAAACGGGCAAAAATGTTATTGCTTTGAGGTTTGTTGACATCATGTTTTTTCAACATGGTCGCACACAATGCAGGGGTAAAGGTTAATGCAACAATCAATGAAAGAATCATTGCTGTAACGAGCGTGATAGAGAACTGACGATAAATTACACCTGTCGTACCCCCCATGAATGCCATAGGTACGAATACTGCAGTTAAGACAGAGGTAATACCAATCAATGCACCAGAGATCTGTCCCATCGACTTTTCAGTCGCTTCCACAGGCTCAAGATGCTCTTCTGCCATCACACGTTCAACGTTTTCTACGACGACAATCGCATCATCCACCAGAAGACCAATGGCGAGAACCATAGCGAACATGGTTAATGTGTTGATCGAGAATCCGAACATGTTGATCACGGCAAATGTACCCAATACAACCACTGGAACAGCCATTGTTGGAATAATGGTTGCACGCCAGTTTTGTAGGAACAAGAACATGACCAAGAATACGAGGATAATCGCTTCAATTAAGGTTTTCACAACACTTTTAATTGAGAGCTCAATAAATGGTGTTGTATCAAAAGCAAGTTTGTCCACCATACCTGTTGGGTAGTTTGGACGTAATTCTTTTAAACGATCTTCAATCGCTTGGGCTGTATCTAATGCGTTTGCACCCGTTGCCAAACGAATCGCTACACCACCTGCAGGTTGACCATTAAATTTAGAGTCAAATGCGTAGTTGTCTGCACCTAATTCAATTTTAGCGACATCACCTAAACGAACTTGTGCACCATTTGGTGAGTTCTTAAGGAAAATATTTGAAAATTGTTCAGGTGTTTGTAAAAGACTTTGAGCAGTTACAGTCGCATTTAAAACTTGACCTTGTACAGAAGGTGCACCACCTAACTGACCTACCGCCACTTGCGCATTCTGAGTTCTTAATGCATTTGCAATATCACTCGGTGTAACTTGCAGGTTGGCCATTTTGGATGGGTCCATCCAAATTCGCATAGCATATGAACCACCAAATACTTGCACTTCACCCACACCAGTCACACGGCTAAGTGGTTCAGAGATATTTGAGTTTACATAGTCTTTAATGTCATTTGCATCTAATGCATCTGACTCAGAATAAAACGCAATAACTTGTAAGAAGCTTGCGCCAGACTTAGTAACTTTTAAACCTTGACGTTGTACGTCTTCAGGCAAAAGTGCAGTCGCTGATTGAAGTTTATTTTGAACTTGTACCTGTGCAATATCAGGATCGATACCTTGTTCAAAGTTTAGAGTAATGGAAGCTTGTCCATTACCAGCACTGTTAGATGAGATGTAACGTAACCCATCCAAGCCATTCATTTGTTGTTCAATAATTTGCGTTACTGTGTTTTCTACAGTTTCAGCAGATGCACCCGGATATGATGCAGAAATCGATACCGTTGGTGGTGCAATCGTTGGGTATTGCGCAATTGGCATCTTGGTGAGGGATAAAATACCCGCCAACATGATGACCAATGCAATCACCCAAGCGAAAATTGGGCGATGGATAAAAAAGTGAGCCATTCAGTCTACTCCTTATGCATTTGAAGTAGCTTTTTGTTCAGATTGAGCTGCTGGCTTTGCTTGTTGACCATCTTTGCCGGCTTGAGGTGCTGCAGCTTGAGGTTGATAAGGTTTAGCTACAACTTGTTGTTCAGGTTTAACTTTCGCCACACCATCTACAATGACCTTGTCACCTGTATTTAGACCTTTGGTCACAATCCAATCTTTACCTTGCACACCTGCAGTCTCAATTGGACGTACTTCAACTGCACCTTTCGCATTCACGATCATCGCAGTCGCTTGACCTGTTGGTGTACGGGTCACAGCCGCTTGAGGCACTAAAATCGCATTAGGAATTACACCTTGCACAATTTGAGCATTAGTGAACATTCCTGGCAATAATAATTGGTTCGGATTTGAGAACACAGCACGTAGGGTAACTGTCCCTGTTTCTGGATTTACACTTGCATCAGAGAATGCAAGATTACCTTCAATAGGGTAGATGCTGCCATCTTCAAGTTTTAAACGAACTTTAGTATTGTTGCTGCGGTCGATGCTGCCTTGACTCAACTGTTGACGTAAACGAAGAAGCTCAGCACTTGATTGGTTGATATCGACATAGATTGGATCAAGCTGTTGGATTGTTACCAATGCTTCAGGTTGATTAGCCGTTACCAATGCACCTGCAGTCACACTAGAGCGACCTGATTGCCCTGAAATTGGTGAGCGAACAGTAGAATAACCTAAGTTAATCTGCGCATTTTTCACCGCTGCTTCTGAAGCTGCAACATCTGCTTGTGCCAATTTAACTTGTGCTTGTAGATCATCAAATTCTTGCTTAGACACAGCATTGATACCGACAAGTTGGCGATAACGGTCAGCTTTAACTTGAAGCGCATTGAGATTGGCTTTTTGACGAACTAAGGCTGCTTTTGCACTGTCTAAGTTCGCACGGTTGGTATTTGCATCAATTTCGTACAGAGGTTGTCCTTCACGGACAAAACTACCTTCAGCAAACAGACGCTTTAAAATCACACCGCTTGCTTGCGGACGTACTTCAGAAATTTGATAGGCTGAAGTTCGACCCGAAAGCTCGACAGTTTGTTCAACACTTTGTGGTTGAGCAACGATGACACCAACTTCAGTTGGCGGCATTTGCTGTTGTGCAGCGGCTTGCTCTGCATCTTTTGGATCTTTGCTACAACCCACAAGTGCAATACTTGTTGCAAGAGCACAAGCAGTGAGGGCAGGGGCCCAAAGCTTTGCCGACATCATTATTCCACCTCGTTAGATTTTTCTCTAAAAATAATTGTTTGCTTTGCTATCCGTTGTGATAGGACTAACCACAGTATAGTCAGCCATATCAACGCAATACTCCAACCTGCAACAACATCTGTCGGGTAATGAGCACCGAGATAAACCCGTGAAAAACCCATGCCAACAAACCATATACAGGCAGCGACAAAAATGATTCTACTTTGATGATGGTTTCGAAAGATCATGATCATCAAACCAGCAATCACTGCTGCATAGAGACTATGTGCGCTTGGAAATGCGGCTCCATAAGTTTCAACGATTTGATAAATTGCATTTGGACGAGGTCGGTCGAAAGCATATTTGAGTAACCAGCCAAGACAGGCACCACCAACGAGACCAAGTGAGATAAATAGACAGTTAGCATATTGTTTTAATCGCCATTGCTGTAAGGTCCAAATCGCCACGCACATCAGCATGATCGGTAAACCGCCAACATGAGACAATAAAACCGCAATTCCATCTATGAGGGGATTGCGGTGTTGACTCATCCATGAAACAGCAGTGAGATCGAGCTGTTGTATCGTTGGAATATAGATTCCTATACTACTTATCGTTATTCCTAAACAACCTATTAAAATCAGTAAGTAAGGCATATAAAATAACCTAAGTTATATTATAGTGGCATACATTTATTGCATGAATGCGTCAAAGTGTACTCGCCAGTACACTTTTTTTCAAGTCAGTGTAAAAGCATAATTTATAGTAATTTCATTACAATGTGCATCTTATTTTTAGCACAAAAAATAACACAAATATCTAATGAGAAGATTTCTTTGGTGAAATTGGATCTTCGACCTCTAAAGGTTGTTTTGGGGGCCAGAAAAAGTCCATTGGTCGTGTAACAAAGTGAGTAAATACTAATTTTGCCAGAGGTTTCCATTGTTCAAAACGAACACGTCGTGCGCGTAATGCCACAATAATAGTGAGACTAAAGCTGACAAATAAGTTGGTCAAACCAATTAATAATACACCAAGGAATGAAACAATAATGAGCCCTATTTCAGGCGTGCCATTGATACTCAATAGGCCCTGCATAAAGTTTGCTGAAGCAAAGGCAATATGACGAATATCTAAAGGCAGACCAAGAATAAAGCCAATTGTCCCCATGCTGCCTAGCATGATTCCGAACAGGAAATTCCCGGCTAGTGCTCCTAAATTACGTTCAATATAGTTTGCAAACTTTTCAAGTCTGTCAGCACCTAGCCAGTTTTTTAGACGATGATGTGCTTTTAAGCGAGGTCCGACTTTACGATACACTGCCATGTTGTCGAAGTAACCTGCGATCAAACCAGATAAAAATAGACATACACCTGCAATAGCTGCATGTGGGACTGCTAGGGATGTAAAAGGATTCAAACTATGAAGTAAATATGTTGCTTTACTGTGATTGAGTAATTGTTCACCCAGAATCAACGGCCACATCATGGTGATCAATGCTGCAACCGGAATTGCAATGGAAATATTGCCGAGAATAGCGACAAACTGCGTACGGATAATATTGATAATCAGTGCAGCAAGTTCTGCAATTTGTGCAGTTCGAGACCCTTTCTTTTGTTGAACTGTCGCGGCTAGGGCAGCTGCAGTCATAGCAGGTTGTTTGGTTGCAACGGTAAAATGCAGTACATGGATCAACATGAAACCTAATGCATAGTTCATGCTATACGCGAAGGCTTGCATGATAGGTGCCATGGCGATGCGCGCAGTGAGAATCTTCAAGGTCGCCATGATAGCGATAATGACGCCTGCACCTGCGGCTGATTTGTACATACTGAAGAAACCAGCTTTATTGGTGCTTACATAATGTTCGCCTGTTTTACTGGCATTTTCAGTGACTTGTAATGCGATTAATTCACTGTTTGTTTTTAAAAGCTCTCGAACACTTCGCTCCTCATAGTGAGCCGCAACTAAATCTTGACATAACTCAGCTAGTGCTAAGTATTGAACTTTTCCAGTTTCAGTCAATAAGTTCAGTAATAGTTCAATACGATCTAAACATTGCTCAAGCAAAGACAATAAATAAGTGAGACTTAAACTCACCCCAATTCTTTTCGTAGCACGACGAATCTTTAAAACAACATCGCGACACTGCTCAATCATCACCAAAGCCTGGTTGGCGTCGGGTACGACCATTTCAGTAAGATCATCAGCTTCACTATAATGTTTTTTGTATAGCTCAATAAATTCAATGATTTCACGATTCTGCACCAAAAAAGGTGACTCATATTCAGTCAGTTCTGGTTGTGCATTAATAAACTCAGGATAAAGTCCAATACCGCTGATACGGTAAGATAAAACTGTAATGGCTTTAATCATGTCGCGTTTGATGCCAAATTTTGCATCTAAGCTGCCATTACTTTGATTGACAATCTGAAAAAACTGAATCCATTGCTGATCTTCAATATTTTCTAGCCAATATTTATCGCTACGTAAATGAAAGACACGGAAGACTAAATCTTTTAAATCAGTTTCATCGGTCAAAAGGGGAAGAACATGCGCTCCCATTCGTTGACCCAACTGATTCCAAAAACCATCTAGAGAAAGAATCCCACTGTCCGCATAAATAGTGGTTTGTTTATAGCGATTGATCAGATGAACGATATAGGCTTGAAAAGTGGTGGCTGCAGTCGGCGTAATTAATAACGCTTGTATCAACGCCTGAAATTTTTGATTAATTTCTTCTAGGTTATAACTGTCTGATGGACGGATGCGATTAACGAGTTCAATGAGTATGTTTTCGTTTGGAGCAGCTTGATGATGGTCAAGTTGCTCCTGCATTTGTTTAAAAAGATCATTAAAGTTTATATGCATACGCAAATTTTTTTAGTTGAAGTTTATTGGATTCGATCTAATGCTAATTGCGCCAAATTATCAAGCGCTTGACGATAAATACTTTCAGGCAGTTGTAACAATGCCTCACGAGCTGCTGTAGTTTCTTCAACAGCACGTTCGCGACAGTAATCTAGTGCACCAGAGTTTTGAACAATCTGAATCACTTGATCCAAATGTTCAGTACCACCTGTAGTGATGCTACGACGGATAATATCGTGCTCTGCTCCAGAAGTTTTTTGTAGAGCAGCAATCAGTGGCAGTGTTGGCTTACCTTCCATTAAGTCATCGCCAATATTTTTACCAAGTGTTTCTGCGTCAGAGGTGTAATCGAGTATGTCATCTATGATTTGAAATGCATTCCCGAAATGACCTGCGTATTTTCTGAGTGCTTCACGATATTGATGTTGATTGGCAAGAATCGCAGCGCCTTCAGTCGCCAATTCAAACAAACGAGATGTTTTGCCGTGAATAATATCTAAATACGTCGCTTCAGTGGTTTCAGGTTGATGTTGAGATTGCAGTTGAAGTACTTCTCCTTCGGCAATTTCACATGTTCCTGTTGAGAAGTCTTTTAATAACACCATATTGTTCAAATCTACGAGCAAATCGAAAGCTCTAGAAATCAGGAAGTCTCCAACAAGTACAGCGGTTTGGTTATTCCATGTTGCATTCGCTGTAGGACGACCACGGCGTAACCCAGACTCATCTACGACATCATCATGTACCAGTGTAGCGGTATGCAGCATTTCAATAATTGCAGCTAACTTTTGGGCATGCTCTAGGTTGGTTTCACCGCAAGCGCGAGCAGCCAATAAACACATAATAGGACGCATGCGTTTACCACCTGCCTCAACCACATGTTTGCTGACTGACATCACCAAAGCAACTTTAGAGCTGATTCCTTCATTAATAAGTTGGTCCATCGCAGCAAAGTCTGTAGCAACAGGTGCGAGAATGTCTTGCTTAAAATCGATGGCCATAACAATGAAGTCCTTATACAAACAGTAGATGTTACTCAGCTAGTGTAACAATTTAAGTGAAAGTTTTGGTCGCTTTGCCACATGAATATGCATGATTTTCTTAATGTTGTTCAGTTTCTATTCATGTTTGTGATTTAATCTTCATAATACCAATAAAACTTGATACGTTATTTGATATTCGAAGTAGTTCATTTTGTGAATAAATATAGTTTAATCAATCAGCAAATTGTTATTTTCATGTAAGAAATAGATATTTCGGGATGAAAGTTAACTTTTAGACAAAAGACCTTGTTGTTTATTTCATTATCACTTAAAATCCTTGCCCTTGAATAACCCCCAGTGGCGTTCGTTTTAAGATCGATATATTCCTTTATCGGCACGACGACACGGGCCTGTTGGAGTACATTATGTACGCAGTAATCCAAAGCGGTGGTAAACAACACCGTGTTGTTGAGGGTGAAACCCTTAAAGTTGAATTATTGAAAGCTGAAACTGGTTCTACTATTACGTTTGATGACGTATTAATGTTAGTGAACGGTGATAGCATTCAAATTGGTGCTCCAGTTGTTGCTGGTGCTAAAGTAACTGCTGAAGTAGTTAGCCATGGTCGTCACGACAAAATCCGCATCATCAAAATGCGTCGTCGTAAACACTATCGTAAACAACAAGGTCACCGTCAATGGTTCACTGAGTTGAAAATTACAGCTATTTCAGGCTAATTACGAGGAGTAAATAGACATGGCAACTAAAAAAGCCGGTGGTTCGACACGTAACGGTCGTGACTCAAATCCTAAAATGTTAGGTGTTAAAATGTTCGGTGGTCAAGCTGTGACTGCTGGTAACATTATCGTTCGTCAACGTGGTACAGAGTTCCACGCTGGTGCTAACGTTGGTATGGGTCGTGACCATACTTTATTTGCTACCGCTGATGGCGTGATCAAATTCGAAGTTAAAGGTCAATTTGGCCGTCGTTATGTATCTGTTGAAACTGTATAAGTTTTATCAGGCATAACCAAAAAACCCACTCTTGAGTGGGTTTTTTTATATCTGAAAGAAAGTTTTTGAACTGAAGTGAATCTTCATCATGATGAAGTATTTTCAACAATTTAGCTAAATAACAATACAAAAGTTCTTATTTTCTCAATTATTAGCGATCAAATTTGGTTTAAGATGACTCCATATCAAATGATGATCAATAACAAAAGGTGGGATCATGACAATGCTTCGTAAAACGATTGGTGCAATTACAATGAGTGCTGCAATGATGGCACCAGTCGCAAGCACTCAAGTTTTCGCAGCGCCAGTGGCTGCTTCGGAGCAACAAGCGACCGCAAACTTGGTTCGTCAATTAAACGGAATAAAAAGTTTAACGGCAAATTTTGAACAAACAACGAAAGCAACTAAATCTAGTAAAGCACCACAAAAACAAGGTTTGAGTGCTCAACATATGAATCAGACTTTTACTGGGGTGATGAAAGTTGCTCGTCCAGGTAAGTTCTATTGGGAAACTACAGCACCAGCAAAACAAACAATTGTGACTTCTGGAAAGATGATTTGGATCTATGACCCAGATCTACAGCAGGCAATTCGTCAAAATATGGATGAGCAAGTTGCCAATACACCAGCATTATTATTGTCTGGTAATACCAACCAAATTATGCAGTCATATCGTGTAACACAGCCAAATAAAGCTAAAACTTATTACACGTTATATCCTAAGCAGAAAGATGGTGCCTTTCAGAGTCTGACCATTAGTTTCGGTGCAAATAAAGCGCCAAGCTTAATGATTTTAGAAGATTCATTAGGACAAACTACACACGTTAAATTTAGTAATGTGAAAGTGAATGCAGGTATTCCGGATTCAACATTTAACTTTACACCGCCTAAAGGCACAGACATTATTGACCAATAATATAAAAGCAGCGTTTATCGCTGCTTTTTTTAACTACAAATTTCAACTGAATTCATGTCATCTAGAATTTATAGTCTCTGTGTTAAACACTCATTTTTATTGGAGGCTATATGCTAAAACACATGAATCGGTTTGGAAAATTGAGTGTTATTTGTGCATCAATGATCATGTTAGGCGCTTGTCAGCCTCAATCTGATGCAGAAACTAAAAAAAGCAATGAGACTGCTGTGCAAGCAAAACAATCAGAATCTTGGTATATCGAATCGAAGAACGTCGAATTAAAGCCTAAACAGAAGCAAGTATGCGATGAGGCAGGGTGTACAGAATATTCATTCCAAACGGTTGAAACTAATCATCCGTGGATTAATACGTATTTTAAAAATCGAATTGAAAAAGCAGACCCTATACCATTCCAATCGGCTACTAAGAATACAGAGACAACTACTGTGGATCCGCTGAAGTTGAGTCAGAGTCAGACTGTGGTACGTTATTTAAGTCAACATCAGAATATAGCGAGTTTTGAATATCTGAGCTATGTATATCCTGCTGGTGCAGCACATGGGATGTACCACAAAGAATATGTTCATTTCGATTTAAAAACTAAAAAAAGAATAGCACTACAAGATTTAATTGTGAAAGGTCAAAATAAAAAGCTATTAGAAACACTTTATAGTGCTAATAGTATGTGGCTTACAGATCACAATATTGAACAAGATAAACTCGAATTAAGTGACAATTTCTATTACGGAGTTGATGGTATCGTCTTTGTTTATCCGCTGTATGAACTCGCGTCCTATGCTGAAGGAATGTCTGAACTCACTTTACCTTATGTGAGTGTGAATGGTTTGATACAGTCAGAATATCTTCCAAACCTACCCAAACTCGCTGCTGAGTAATTGACTCTATTTTAATTTGATTCAATAAGCTTCAGCTGTCAGCGCTTCGACTGTATTTTTTTCAACGAAGCGCTTACACTATATGCAGTTTTTTTCCCTGAAAAGATTAACCATGATCGACCCGAAATTACTTAGAAATAATATAGAGGCTGTAAATTTAGCCTTAGCTAAACGTGGCGTGCAACTCAACGTAGAAGAATGGGCATCTTTAGAGGCTCGTCGTAAAGAAATTCAGTCTAAGACTGAAGCTTTACAAGCAGAACGTAATTCGGGTGCTAAACAAGTTGGTCAAATCAAAAAAGCAGGTGGTGATGCCTCTGAAATCATGGCTCGTATGAGCGCGATCGGAGATGAAATTAAAGCCGCTGAGCTTGCGTTAACAGAACTACAAGCTGAAATTGAAGCAAAATCACTTTCTATTCCAAACCTACCTCATGAGTCGGTGCCAGAGGGCAAAGATGAGAATGACAACGTTGAAATTTTAAAATGGGGTACGCCTCGTGAATTCAACTTTGAAATTAAAGATCACACTGATCTTGGTGAGTGGATGGGTGGACTCGAGTTTGAAACAGCGACTAAGTTAACAGGTACTCGTTTCAGTGTGCTCAAGGGCCCGCTTGCACGTTTACAACGTGCACTAACGCAGTTCATGTTAGATACACATACATTGAAAAATGGCTATACAGAAGCTTATGTACCGTATTTAGTAAATGCTGATTCATTACGTGGAACTGGTCAGTTGCCTAAATTTGAAGAAGATTTGTTCAAGCTTCAAGGTGACAAAGAATATTACTTGATCCCAACTGCTGAAGTACCTGTGACTAACTTTGTGCGTGATGAGATTATTGATCCTGAGCGTCTACCGTTAAAATATGCTGCTCATACACCTTGTTTCCGTAGTGAAGCTGGTTCTTATGGTCGTGATACACGCGGTTTGATTCGTCAGCACCAATTTGACAAAGTTGAAATGGTTCAAATTGTTAAACCTGAAGACTCTATGCAAGCATTGGAAGAGTTAACAGGGCATGCTGAGGGTATTTTACAGGCGCTTGGATTGCCATATCGCAAAATCATCTTATGCGGTGGTGATATGGGCTTTGGTGCAACGAAGACTTATGACTTAGAAGTTTGGGTACCAAGCCAAAATACCTATCGTGAAATTTCATCGTGTTCAAACATGGGGGATTTCCAGGCTCGTCGTATGAAAGCTCGTTACCGTGCTGATCAAAAGAAAACAGAGTTTGTTCATACTTTGAATGGTTCAGGTTTAGCAGTTGGTCGTACTTTGCTCGCGGTAATGGAAAATTATCAACGAGAAGATGGTTCGATTGAGATTCCTGAAGTCTTGCGTCCTTATATGGGTGGACAAAGTTTTATCGATTAATCGATAAAACACAAAAAAGCTAACTCAATTGAGTTAGCTTTTTTTTTTTTTGAGTGTTTTAATGAATGAGTTGAGCACTGCCTGTTTGCCTTTCAATAATTTTTTTTAAGGTCTCACTCGGTTTTTCGCCAAATGCATCTTTATACTCAAGTGAAAAACGACCTAAATGTGTAACACCCCATTTATAAGCAATTTCAGTAATATTAATTTTATGCGTAGACTGTGAAATTTCATTATAAATACATTTAAGTCGGTAATGGCGTATATAAGCATTTGGACTGCATTTTAAATATTTTTTGAAAATTGTATTCAGCTTTTTTTTGCTTAATCCAGATGCATATTCTAAATCTGAAATTTCAATTTTTTGATGTATATTTTTTTGTATGAATTCTAACAAGCGAGTAAAGAAGTCAGGATAATCTAAAGTATTTTTATAAATTAAATCACTATAGTTATTGGGTTGAGATAATAATAATGACTTCACAATAATATATTCAAAATCTGAGCGCATTTCTTGAAAAAATGAAGTATTGGTAAAATTGTTTGTGAAATTTTTAATACTGTCAATTAAATCCCACCATGCTTTAATTTTCGGGTTGTTTTGATCCATCACATTTTGAAATACCAAAGGTTCGGTAACTGGCTGAGAGATTAAATCTGAAAGTATTTTTTCAACAAAAGTCTTTGAAAAAGAAATGAATGTTTGCACACAGTCTTTGTCAATAATTAGTTCAAATTTATCTTCAGGTGAAACAATGGATGCTTGATCATAACAGGCGTAAAAAGTTTGACCATCTTTTTTAAATAGTGGTCGCCCATTTTTAGGGCGCGTTATACAAAAGTGGTTCATATTTTCATGCGTATGCGTTTTGAAAATTACATCTTTACCATATGTTAAATCCCCAATAATCATACGACCGATTTGCGATCCATTAAAACTAAAATCCAATGGTTCATATTGATTAAAATCGACTAAATCATGTGGGCCAATGATTAAATCAAGACAATGGTTGGCATCATGAATATTCTGCGTATGTGATTGAATCGTAGAAATAGACCTGTGTTGCTGGCTATACATAAATACCTCTATCCTTAGCTTGCTTATCATTACTTATGCAAAAATCAATCCATGATTTTGCTTTTTTTGTTTTATCTCAAATAAATAAATTAATCTAAAATAGTAGAATATAAAAATACTCTTTTGGTACTAAATTAGATTAATTTGATATGTTATTTAAAAGTGGTAAGCGACACGTAACATAGGGCTACTCGCGGTCGCTCCTGAACCAGCAACACCAGATGCATCATTACCATATTTATTTTTCCAGTATTGATAAGCAATCCCAGCTTTCAATTTTGGTTGATTGGCAGATTTATCTTTAAGTAAAGAATACATTAAAGACATGTCTACAAAGATTTCACTGGCGGTAGGCTCACCAAAAGGATCTTTCCCTTTGGTACTCATCCAAAC
This sequence comes from Acinetobacter sp. ANC_7654, assembly GCF_056779855.1. NCBI lineage: Bacteria > Pseudomonadati > Pseudomonadota > Gammaproteobacteria > Moraxellales > Moraxellaceae > Acinetobacter > Acinetobacter sp. ANC_7654. The sequence goes on from NZ_JBWYIR010000004.1 coordinate 107,183, forward strand.
ACCTATGCCTTGATAATTCCAATTCGATTGCATAATAGGAAAATCCCAAAGCACTTGAAGTGCTAAGTAAGGATCATAGGTATATTTTTTACTCAGTACATTAGCATCATTGCTCTCGTAATAGCCTAGCAAACTGAGATTAAGATAGCCTGGTGTATTTAATGTAACACTTGGACCAGCAACATACATTTGTCGATTTGAACCATAATCATCATTCTTTGTATTCCAGTCAAAACCTACTGTAAAACCATATGTCTTGAACCAACTAGAATCATTCGGTTTGTGTTGCGTGATACTTGGGATATCTAAGGTATGACGATAAATTGCATATGCCTCTTGAGCTCCTCGACCAGAAGCTTTGTTTGCATTTGGTTCAGCTGAGGATTGATGCATATTGAGTTGAAAAAAATTGGTGCCATATTTATAGCCGCTTAGGTGTACAAGACTAAAAATATATTTGTCAAAATCACCGTCTTTAAATGGTTCTGAGAAATCTTGACCATAACTGACAGCCAGTGAAGTATCACTCCAATTTGCCGCTTGAACTGCAGTGCCTAATGCAAAGCAGATTGATCCAGTGAATAACCCCTTTAAAATATAATTCACAGCTAAATTCCCTCTTAAAATAAATAAGCCGACAGTGAAACGGTCGGCTTAAGTGGTGGATTAACGAATATTATGCTTTTCCAAAATTGGTAAAACATGATCACGGAAATACGGAAATTCGCGGCTATAATCGAGGAATGAAAGAGTCGTTCCTCTAAAACCAGCTTCATGTAAATCTAAAATACCTTGCGCGACTTGTTCAGGTGTACCGACTAATGGAAAGCCACCATGGCCTACACTCATTGCATCACGAATGGATTGTTGAACCTCTTTTGGGAAACTTTGAGCATGTGCAAACATTAAGCTCATCAGATTGTCAACGGCAACAGTATCAGCATTGTTTAATTGACGATCCCATTCTGCTTTGGCTTCCTCTTGTGTAGGTCTGCAAATGACATGGGAGAAGGTCATCACATTGACTTCTCGGTTTACGTCGCGACCTGCTTGTTTAAGCTCATCAATTTCAATCTTGCTTCTGCCCAAGTCTGAAGCTGGTGTAAAAAGAAAGTCCGCATTATTAACGGCAAATTCACGTCCATTTTTTGAACCAGCAGCATTGAAGATAGGCGGATGTACAAGTGGTTTTGGTTTTCCATAAGTTCCTTTGGTTTTGAAAAACTTACTTTCAAAATCAAATTTTTCTTCACTGGTCCATACTTTTTTAATCAGGTCATACCAGTCTTGTGCATAACCATAACGAGTTTCGTGATCATCAGGTAAATGTAGACCGAGTGCTTCATATTCAGGTTTATTCCAGCCTGCAACAATGTTGAGTCCAATACGACCTTGACTAATCTCAGATAGCGTTGCAATCTGCTTGGCAACTACAACTGGATGATTGGGGACAGTCTGAATTGTCGCAAAAACTGTAATGTCTTTGGTTAAAGCCAATAATGCGGCCGCCCAAGTCATGGTCTCTAAAATTGTTCCCTGAAAGTCTGTTTCACCGCCATAGCCTGTAAAGCGAGCAATCGGTAACATGAAGTCGATACCAGCTTCATCTAGCATTTTTCCAAGTTCGAGATTCTTTTCCCAGCTCGCACTCCATCGATCTTCAAGAGTTGAAATGGTCATTCCACCTGAGCAGTTAGAAGCAAATGAGCCGAGTAGAAAGCGATTATCATTGAAAAAGTGATGTTGATTCATTTTAAAAAATCCTTAAATTTCGTGAATTCGCTATACACCAGCAAATGCTTGATGAAGATTTGCTTGTTTATATTGCCCGTTATGGAACACCAATGGATTTCCAAGCTGATTACGGCAGGCTTCAATTTGTCCCACAATAATGTAGTGATCCCCAGCTTCATGAAGCTCATACTGACGACAAACAAAAGTGGTTAAGGATTTATTTAGAATGGGGATGCCCATATACTCATCAACGTCATCTAAGCCTTCGAATTTGTCATCAGAAGATTTTGAGAAATGCTTAGACTCTTGATACTGATCTTCACTCAAGATATTGATGGCAAAATATTCTGCCTGTTTGAAATCTTCGAAATGTGTCGCAGATTTTGCGATGTTCCATAAAATTAAAGGTGGATCAAGCGATACAGAAGTAAATGAGTTCGCTGTCATTCCAATTTTTTTATGATTTGAATCTAATGCAGTTACTACTGTAATCCCAGTTGCATACTGACCCAAGAGTTGGCGTAACGAGCGTTGCTCCAACTGTATTACAGGTGTCATTTCATTTAACATGATCATAATCCTTCATCTTAATTCTGATTGTCAGAATGAGTTCCTTTATTCGCCAATCGGTTTATTTTCACTGGATGGCCAAGTTGGCATCAGTTCATTTGAGGGTAAAGTTTCATCTAAAAGTTTCTTGGCAGTTTCAACACCTGCAACAGGTAGTCCAGTTGGATCTAATACGCCAATTTGCACCAGTAAACTTGCCTGATCCCAATAGATATGCTCATGACATAGTTTCGGTCCACGGAACTTGATAATGCCGAGCATTGGAATCTCTACATATTTTCCCGTCGGTTTAATTCCAGGAATTAACCAATCAATTTCCTCATCATGAGTGAAACTCATAATGAATTCATCAACGACTTGAGTTGCGCCTACAGTTCGTGAAATAGGCGTCAGTTTCATATCTTTTGGATTGTTATGAACAAAATGGTATTGATAGAAGCGAGCTAATTGTTTGTAGCCGACGCCACCTGTCAATGTTGGAATGTGATTGACATAAGGCTCTGCCACCATTGTTGCCATCGTGTCTGGAACATTTCGAGTGTCAAATTCAAATCGAACATGCTCTTCCCATAGCGCAGCAAGGTCGTAATTTGGTCCTATTGCTTTGCGTAAAGCTGTAATGGTTCTTTCATGTGCCATGAGTGCACTAGGCTTGTGATAATGCATACTCTGTGGGCGAGCAAAGGCATGATCGACATCTGGATAAATATATGTTTCGACTTTTGAGTTGTTTTGCAGAGCAAGTAGGATTTGTTCACGAGTGTTAGAATCACAGAATTGATCTTGTTCAGCAAAATGAAGAACCAGTTTGGATTGAATGTTGACTGCTTCTTCTAGGTTTTGCTCGATTCCTACACCGTAGTAAGAAACAGAACACTTTAAATCTGGAATGCGGCAAGCTGCGAGATATGCCAATTTACCGCCTAGGCAGTATCCGACCAATCCAGTACCTGCATCTTGATCAACTGTTTCAAGGGATTTGAGTGTTTCAATTGTAGATTTGATATCCTCAATACCCAGATCTTGATTAAATTGAGTATATAAGTCATATGCTTTTTGAAAGTCTTCTTCGGTATAACCGAGTTCTACATTAGGTTGAATACGCCAAAATAAATCAGGAACAATAACGGTATAACCTTCTTCAGCCAAAAAGTCTGCCTTTTGACGCATAACTTCATTAACACCGAAAATTTCCTGACATAACACAAGACCAGGACCTTTACCTGCTTCAGGTACTGAAAGATATGCTTTAAATGAACCTGCTGATGAATGTACATCAATATATGAACCAGCCATCTCGATAATCTCCTTTACTGTTGAACTTATCATCGGCATCAGCAGGATTTTTGACTATCCAAATAGAGTTCAAGTTTTATCCGTTTTAGGTCCCTTCATCGATATGCATCTGTTAAAAAAGCTACCACTTGCTTACTTTTAAGCAGCTTGAGTCGTGGAGAAGGTGCTAAAATAGAGTGGGCATATGAGGATCGATTCAGTGGATATTTTTCCAATTTCATTAAAATTGCAGCAGCAACCTTGTTTGATTGTCGGTGGAGGGCATATTGCTTATCGCAAAGCACTGTTACTGCAAAAATCAGGAGCAAAAATTTCGGTTATTTCACCTGAGATTGAGGCGCAACTTTTAGAAATTGTCGAGAAAAGCTCTGGTCAATATATTCAAGCTCATTTTGAAGATCACGATTTAAAATTAAACGATTACCGTTTAGTGATTGCTGCCACAGATCAGCCTTTAGTGAATCAACAAGTTTTTGAAGAATGTGAAAACTTAAATGTATTGGTGAATAGTGTTGATGATCCACCACATTGCCGATTTATGGTCCCTGCAATTGTTGATCGCTCTCCACTTGTTATTTCAATTGCGAGTAATGGGACATCCCCAGTATTGTCCAGACAGATTAGAACTCAACTTGAGACTGTAATCCCGCATGGAATCGGAACATTAGCTAAAATCTCTGGTGAATGGCGAAAACGTGTAAAACAAAAAATTGAAAATCCTGATGAACGCCGTATCTTTTGGGAAGAGCTGTATGCTGGACCTTTCAAAGAGCGTGTATTTAATAATAATCTGGCTGAAGCAGAAAAAATTATTCATCAGTCTTTAATAGAATGGAACAAACCCAAAGGTGAAGTTTATTTAGTTGGGGCAGGTCCAGGTGATCCCGAGCTTCTCACACTCAAAGCTTTAAGGTTGATGCAACAAGCAGATGTTGTGATTTATGACCGTTTAGTTTCTGGTGCTATTATGGAGTTATGCCGCCGGGATGCTGAAAAAATCTATGTGGGTAAAGCAAGGTCAAATCATGCTGTTCCACAAGAAGGTATTAATGCTTTACTCGTGAAATATGCGAATGAAGGCAAACGTGTCTGCCGTTTAAAAGGAGGAGATCCTTTTATTTTTGGGCGAGGTGGTGAGGAAATTCAAGAACTCTATGAGGCAGGAATTTCATTTCAGGTCGTTCCCGGAATTACCGCAGCATCAGGGTGTTCAGCATATGCGGGTATCCCTTTAACTCATCGTGATTACGCACAAAGTGTTCGCTTCTTGACTGGACATTTGAAGGAAGGTTCTCCTGAACTTCCATGGAATGAACTCGTGTATGAACACCAAACATTGGTACTGTACATGGGGCTTGTTGGATTAGAAAAAATCTGTGAAAAGCTTATTCAACATGGTCAACGAGCAGACATGCCTGTTGCTTTAATTTCTAAAGGTACGACACCAGAACAAAAAGTTGTTGTGGGGACTTTGGCAGATATCGCTTCGAAAGTGTTAGAAAATCAAATTCAGGCGCCAACTTTGACCATTATTGGTGAGGTGGTGAAATTAAGAGAACAGTTGAAATGGCAAGACGAACTGTAAAAGTCTGCTATAAAGTTGAGAAATTATTGTGATTCATGTTGTTTTATACGAACCAGAAATTCCTGCAAATACAGGAAACATTATCCGTTTATGTGCAAATACAGGAGCACAATTACATTTGGTCAAACCGCTAGGTTTTGAGCTGGATGATAAGAAGTTAAAGCGTGCTGGATTAGATTACCATGAATGGGCTCGCATGCAGATATGGGATAATATTGAAGCATGTCTGGAAAATCTAGCGAGTCAAGGTGTGGATCAAGATTCGATTTATCCTTTAACGACCAAAGGTACCGAAACACCACATACCTCGAATCTGAATAGGCCAGTTGCTTTACTCATGGGGCCTGAAACGCGCGGACTACCTGAACATGTTCGTATGATGTTCCCAAAGCAACATTGGATTCGTTTGCCCATGGCGCCAAATTCTAGAAGCTTAAATTTATCTAATGCTACGGCAGTGATTGTTTATGAAGCATGGCGACAACAAGGATTTAAAGATTTAAATTAAGTCAGTAAGGTCATCGAAAGGTGACCTTTTTTAATGCATAAAAGTTTAGTAAAACTTGGCTAATATGATGAAATATTCATTAAGAATAAAATTAAAATAATGATTTTAAATACGATTTTATTTTATATTTCGGGAATCCAATTTTTTTGAGTAAAAGTCTAAAAAATATACAAAACGGTCAAATTTTTTCATTTGTTAATGAAATTAATATTTATATAAAACTGAGTATTAGGTTTTATTTTTGTTGATCTTAAACTAGCTGCCAACCAAACGAAATATTAGAAATTCGACCAATTGGTATATTTGTTGCTTAGTTAAAGTGAATATATGGTTCCGATAAATTTGATAGACGAACTGTGATTTGTACTTAAACGAAATGAATTTATCATTGTACAGCCAATGTCTAAAGATGTTCGACATTGGCTCACATTACCAATGGGGTGGTATGTGATGAAAGAGAATTGGTTTTCCAAATTTACTCCTTTTCAAGGAGATATTGAAAAAACTCCCGTTGCCATGAACGAGTACTTGCCTACAGGACAAAGTATTGTACTTGGACTTCAACATACATTTGCCATGTTTGGTGCAACAGTGTTGGCACCGCTGCTCATGGGGTTTGATCCTAGTCTAACGATCCTGTTATCTGGTATAGGCACGATATTATTTTTCCTTATCACAGGTGGGAGAGTGCCAAGCTATCTTGGGGGTAGTTTTGCTTTTATTGGTGCTGTGATTGCTGTAACAGGCTATACCGGTTCAGGGTTAAATCCAAATATTGGGATTGCCTTAGGTGCAATAGTGGTATGTGGTATTTTCTATGCCTTGATGGGTTTACTTGTAATGAAAACGGGTTCTCAATGGATGGAGAATCTTTTACCACCAGTTGTTGCTGGTGCAATCATTATGATTGTTGGATTAAATTTAGCACCTGGGGCGATTAAAGCCGTATCAGGTAATGAGTTTGATACATGGATGGCTTTATTGACCGCAATGTGTATTGGTGGTGTCGCAGTATTTACAAGAGGAATGTTGAGACGATTATTGCTATTGGTGGGTTTGATAGTTTCGTATCTTGTATATTTTGTTTTAGCTAACATGATGGGAATGGGCAAACCAATCGATTTTAGCTCGGTTTCAAATGCGGCATGGTTTGGTTTACCAACTTTATATCAACCTGAATTTCAAATGAATGCAATTCTGCTGATTCTACCTATCGCATTTATTCTTATTGCTGAAAATCTTGCGCATTTCAAAGTTGTAAGTGAAATGACAGGCAAAAATATTACACCCTATATGGGTAGAGCATTTTTGGCAGATGGGGTATGTACCTCTATGTCTGGTGCAGTAGGAGGAACAGGATTAACTACATATGCAGAGAATATTGGGGTCATGGCGGCAACGCGTATTTACTCTACAGTGGTTTTTGTAATTGCGGGTATTGTCGCCATTATTCTGGGATTATCACCAAAATTTGGAGCACTCATTAGCACATTACCTGTCGCAATTTTGACAGGGACTTCAATGATTGTTTTCGGCTTAATTGTAATCGCTGGTGCGAAAATCTGGATCGAAAATAAAGTCGATTTTACTCAAAACGGCAACATTATTGTGGCATCAGTGACTGTGATTATGGGCGCAGGGAACTATTCGATTATGGTTAGTGGACTTGATCTCGGCGGCATTACAACGGCGACATTTGCGGGAATTATTCTAAATCTGATTTTTAATCGAGCTAATCAAAAGCAGAATCAAATAGTAGCAGACGTTGTACCAGAAAAAACTTAAGTTTGAGACTTAGCTTTTAAGACAAATTTTAGTCAATCCTAAATTGTCGAAAGTTTCAGCAAGATAATGAAAACGTAAAAGATGTATACCTGATACAAGGGGATAAAAATGGGAATACCAGTAATTGATTTAGCAGGCGTAGATATAAACAAACCAGAAAGTGAGGCGACTAAACGTGCAGTTGCTGAACTGAGAAAAGCTGCGATGCATTCAGGTTTTTTCTATGTGAAGAATCATACAGTTCCTTTGGAAATGATGACGCGACAGTTTGCATTAGCAAAAGAATTATTGGCGCTTCCAGAAGACGTTAAGCAAAAATATGATGTACGTAATTTTTTTGGATTCCGTGGATTTGATAAACTAAATGGTCAGCAATTAGACCCTTACGGCAAGCCAGATTATAAAGAAGGGTTTTATTGTGGTCGTAATTATCCTCAAGATCATCCTTTTGCAATCGCTAAATATCAAAACTATGGTCCAAATCAGTGGCCTGAAGAATTACCTCAATGTGAATTGATTTGTCAGGAGTACATCGATGAAATGTATAAACTGGCAAATTTTCTGATGCAACTTTTAGCATTAACGTTAAATCTGCCATCGAACTATTTTGATGCTTCTAGTAAAGATCCTATGGGAACATTACGTATGTTGCGTTATCCAACTACACCTAGAGATGATGATGAAACATATGGCGTTGGCGCGCATACAGATTGGGGGTCAGTCACCATTTTGGCACAAGATCAAATAGGCGGATTAGAAGTGTGCATGCCTGACGGAGAGTGGGTTGCAGCACCACCAATTGAAGGAACATTTGTAGTTAATCTAGGTGATATGATTCCAAAATGGACCAATGGTCTATATCACTCCAATCCACATCGAGTAAAAAATAGTTTTTCAAATGGTGCTTATCGTTACTCAATTCCATTTTTTTATGAACCAGACTATCACGCTGTGATTGAGCCAGTTCCAGGAACATTGAAAGAAGGTGAATTACCTTTATATGCACCATGTACAGTAGGGGAGCATTTAGAAGAAATGTATAATCGTTCATATAAAAAAGCGGAAGAGAATGCAGTAGCTTAAATCTCGCGATACAAAAAAAGCATTATCTATATAATGCTTTTTTTTTAATTATTCTAATGATTTATGAGCGATATTGATTGATAAAGTCCTCAGAACTTAGCCCTTTTTTAGCATAATGAATTGATGCTCTTTCCGCATATATTTGTCTAATATAGCGCGCTATGTCGCAGCTATCTGCAAACATATTATATTTCCAACCCAAACCATAGGACCATAAATTAATATTATCCACGGTCATGATTTCAATATTTGTATCCTCATGATCCAAATAATGGTCAATCATCTTGCGAATGACCTCTTGGGTGCAGCTTAATTTATATGCATGCCATTCATCATGGGGACACGCATTTTTTGGTGGCTGCCTAAATGGGTATTGAATGCCTCTTCCAGGGCGATTAAGACCGTGACCTTCCCATGGGCTGTATTCTTGGGACCATGTATTTAATGGCCCGTTTGGAACCGCAGGACGTATTTGCCCCCAATGTACCAAATTTTGATTTAACCAATCATCTGCAAAACTATCGCAGTTGAAAGGATCAAGCTTTCTAATCGCTTCTTGGTCATGTTGAAAAGAGATATAAGATTCGATTGGATTTTCGATTTTGAAAATACAGTGGCTATAGTCCATCGCCAATTTAAATGGAATACCTTGATGATTGACTAAAGCTGCAACTTTCTCTACCCGGCGATAATCTTCAGACCAATTATCTACGTGATTTTCAAAGGTAATGGTTATACCCTTACTTTGAGCATACTCATAAAAATATAAATAGGCATCAGCAACTTGTTGATCATTAAGATAGTTGAATTTACTGTCTTTTGCTGCAAGCATAATGTTGTGGTATTTGGCGCCTACGGCACATGTAAGCTCGATATTTTCTTTGAATATTTTTTCATGTTCTCCCCAAATATAGCATCCGTAACCTGAATAAACTGGAATATTGTATTTTTGACTCCCTTTAATGTAATCATCAATCATTTCACGATGAGTCGGAATGTGATCGATAAAATCCCACACGCTCGATTCTGCAAGTAGATCGAATTTTTCCATTATTGATGGTTCTTCAAGAGATACTGGATGTTCAAATGATGAGGCTTGTATGCCTAGTCCAGCACAGCCTAATGGAAACATTTTTTTCATAAATTCAATACCAAAAATATATAATTAAATCAGTGAATTGATAATGCAAAAAAAATGCCTTAATCCCTTAATATTTCAATCTATTACATTATTAAAATGGCTTTTTTAAAATATCAGTTGTCTAATACGAACATAAATTTATCGAAATAAATTAGATACGGGGATGTATGATTAAAAACATTAAAAAATACAGCTATGGAATTATAGTAATCATCTGTGCAGGAATGACGACCTCTAAAGTGATGGCACAAAATGAAAATAAAGAACAAGCGGATTTAAATAATATTAATCCATTGACTCAACAGGAAATCGATCAAGCATTAGCTCAGATGAAAGCAAAAATGTTCAAAAATTTGGAAAATTGGAGTGCGGCGTTAAAACGAAATGATTTCGAGCGGACAGGAAAAAATTTGGTGTTAAAAAGTAAGAAACAGCTTGAATTATGTCATATATATCAAGCTTCTGTAGATGAAACATATTCTTTAGCGCAAAAAAATCGCCATCGTATGTCTATAGATGAACAGAAAATTGTGGATGATCGAAATAGGTTTATTGAGTATTTAGGATTCAAAGATAATCAAATTGATACTAAATTAGGTTTTAGTTGTCGATTAATTTAAAAAAAGCACGGATGAAAAATCCGTGCTTTTTAAACTCTAGAAACGGTAACCAATTTTAAAGCTATATCCAATAGCTGTATTGTCTTTAAAATCTGCATCATAGCGATCGGTTCCGAACCAACTAGCAGATTGAGCTTTTGCATCACCTAACCAAAAATATCGTGCACCCGCTTGAATGAATGTATTTTTATTAAAGCTGTACTGACCACCTAATCCTGCACTCCAAAAACCTTCAGATGGACCTAAGGTAGAAACATATTCACCTGCACCAGAGTCCCATCCTCCGATAATGGTCAATGCGAGTTTTTCATTTAATTTTCTTGCGATACCGAATGTTGCAGATATTTGATCTTTTTCATAAGCGATTAAGTCGAAACCACGAGGTCCTTTACCTTGTCCCTCCGTAATAGAAGAAGTTAAAACTCCAAATTTGTATGGACGGATTTTGAACTCAGACCAATCTACCCAACGTAAATTGATATAAGCTAATGTATCAGCCATGATACCTGATTGGAAATCAAGGTTAACTGATTGTGGAGTTGATGCTGAGGTTTTACCTTCTGTATATTGGTAGTCGGTACCAAGTGCCCCAATTTTATCTACAATATGCCACCCAGGATGTACAATAGGTAATGTATCTGTAATCACTTCAGGCATACTTTCTTCAGCTTGAACTGAATAAGAAATTTTTGACCTGTAGGTTAATGAAGCTCTTAATGCAATTTCAGGAATTTGAAATGCAGCACCCGCTAGCCAACCAAAAGCACCTTCTTCAGGCATACTTGCTTTATAGCCTTGATAATCTTTTCTTGTATCACGACCAAGAAGATCTCTTGAACCTGTACCTTTTTCCTTAAAAGTACTACACAGTGCTACACCACTAGTCTGTGAATTACATAAATAACCACCTAACAGACTGTAAGCAGTTCCTTGTAAACTAAGATCACCTTTTACTGTTTGATAAACTGGGCCTGCATAAAAATTAAGGTGTTCATTAGGTTGGAAGCCTACGACTAGAGATAAACTATTTGTCGAAACTTCAGCCTCTGTACTGCCATACTCACTGTGAAATGCACCATATTTTGTCGCAGATTCAAGGTCACCTAATGGCAATCGTCCTGAGCTGTTGACTCTGGAATGTTTTTTATCAGAATTTGAATAAGAGGCTTTTGCTCCGAAAGGTTGGTCATAAATTAAACCTAATGAAATATTGTCAGTTACTTGAAATTTTAAATTAATATTTGCAAATCCGAACGTGTCAGCAATATCACTTAAATTTGAGCCCGCAATTTCCCCACCTGCATTAATATCATCTGCTGTAGGCATATTCCAACCATTCGGGTCTCTTAATCCTGCAGAAGCAGGGCCCGAAGGTTCAGTTCTCATTGTTCCTGAAAGATCAGCATCCAAAATTGAATAACTAAAATCTACATAGTTTCCTGACTGTAAAAAGCCATTCATCGATTGGCCTGAACGATCCATAGCTGCAGCATAAGCGCCCGCGGTTGGAAACATTGCGACCAAAATCGCCCCAGTAAGTGTATTCAAACGCATTATTACATTCCCTGTGTAATGAATATTATTAGAGCTTTTACTCAAATATTTTGCTCTTTATACACATCGTGTAATTTTTGGTCAATGAGTATCCTGACAAATATGTAATTTTTTGCCAATCATTTTTTATTTAATTTCATGTATTTGCGTTTAAATGTGTTATTTGTCTCATTATTTTGAAATAAAGCTGCATATTATGATGTAGAGTTTATTTTTTAAATAAGAGATTTTGATTGATGTTTGATCATTTTGGTCAATTTCCATGATAAAAAAAGGCGCCTAAGCGCCTTTTCTAAAAAATCAATTTTTAACGATCATTAAACTCATCATGTTGTGGAGCAGGGTATTTAAAGCCTTTGGTTTTATAACCTAAATACAAAATACCACCAATCGCCCAAATCAAACCATATTTAAGCGATGCTTGATCGACCTCTAACCACAATGCAAATACTGCAATAAAGCCGAGTAATGGTACGATAACGAAATTAATAATTTCTTTCGCTGTTTTAGTACGACCATCGCGTAACGCATAGCGTGAGATAACAGATAAGTTCACAAAGCTAAATGCTGTTAACGCACCGAAGCTAATTAATGAAATGACAAAGTCTAAATCCATAAAACCAGCGGTTAATGCGACTGCACCTACAATCATGATGTTATATGATGGAGTGAAGTTTTTAGGGCTGATGTGACCAAAAATTTTCTTATTGATGACACCATCGCGTCCCATAACATACATAAGGCGTGATACACCTGCATGTGCAGAAATACCTGATGCCATAACAGTAATGATGGCAAATGCAAGCACATAAGACTGGAACAAAGATCCACCAACCAACAACAAAATTTCAGGTTGAGTTTCTGCAATATTCTGGAAGTATGATCCCGGATTATTAGGGAAATAGATCTGCATGAAGTAAGTGCTGACGATAAAGATAATCCCTGCAATTAAAGCAGTTAAGAAAATCGCTTTTGGTAGCGTTTTCTCAGTATCTTTAGTTTCTTCAGCGAGAGAACTGAGTGAGTCAAATCCTGTGAATGAGAAGCAGAGTAATGTCGCACCTGTGATCAAGGCACCCACTGAAGTTAACTCATTCCAAAATGGTTCTAAACTCCAAAGTTGGTAGCGTTGTTCAGCAGAGATTGGACCATCCGCGTTATATCCCATTTGGAGTTTGGTATAGACCATCCATGTAAATACAGCGATCACAATTAATTGTACGAATACAATTAAGCTGTTGAAATTTGCAACAAATCGCGCACCACGAAGGTTAATACCTGTCATAAATGCTGTTAACACAATGACCCAGACCCAATGATTGACATCAGGGAATAAAGCCTCAAGATAAATCACCGCAAGGATGATGTTGACCATGGGTGAGAGCAGGTAATCTAACCATGATGACCAGCCAACCATAAAACCAACGTTAGGGTGGATAGATTTTTGAGCATAGGTATACGCTGAACCTGAAGATGGATATCTACGGATCATATGACCATAACTCAATGAAGTCAGTAGGATTGCAACAAGTGCAAAAATATATGATGTAGGAACGTGGAAATTACTTTCTTCTGATACCAAACCGAAAGTATCAAACAACGTCATTGGCTGAATATAAGCTAAACCGATAATAATGATGTGCCAGAGTCCTAGCGTTTTTTGCAGTTTAGCTGCCGATTGAGTCCCAGTTATATTAGTCAACGGCTTTATCCTCTTAATCGTTGATCAAGGATCAGTCAAATCAATTAAGGATCGTTTGAGACGAACGATCCCCCCTAATGTTTTTTAAAAAGTGCGCCAATCTAAACCAAATTGATGCAGTTTGTCAGTAGTTTGTGCGAGTTTTTTTAGCAGGATTTATGCCAAAGGTATTGAACTCATGAGTTAAAACAACTAACAAATGAAAAGCCTGATGTCTAAAAAAACATCAGGCTAGTTTTAAGCGTATCTTTACTTATTTTGAGAAATTTACCAAGCTTTTTCTAAGATAGATTTCAAATCTTTTAATGTCGCTTCTTTAGGGTTGAAAATGATAGATCCGTCATTTAACGCTTTTTCGGCAACTTCATCTAATTGAGATTGGGTAACTTTGCCTGTCTCACGTAATGTACGTGGCAGTTTAGTTAAATCATAAATGCGATCACGCATTGTGTTGATAATCGCAATAGCTTTATCTGCACGTTGATTTGCTGGTATCTGTGCATAGATATCAGTACCTGCAAGCGGTAGTAACAGATCAGCAATCTTATCGCCATTAACATCCTTGTTGTAATCGAGCACATAAGGGAGGAATAAGTTCATGCACAAACCATGTGGTAAGTGAGCAACTGCACCTAGAGCGTGTCCAAGGGAGTGAACAATACCGACCATTGCATTTGAGAATGCAATTCCAGCCATGGTTGATGCTTGAGCAAGTTCTAAACGGGCATCAGCATCTTTTGGATTTTCCAAAACTTTAAACAAGTTTTCACTAATTTTTTTAATTGCAGCAGTAGCGTAAGCATCACTGATAGGATTCGCTGCCAAACACGTATAGGCCTCAACTGCATGTGTCATTGCATCCATTCCTGTCATTGCTGTCAGGTGTGGAGGTAATGTTAAAGTCATACGTGGATCTAAAATTGCAGCACTAGGCATTAAATATTTTGAAGCAAATGCCATTTTTTGATTATTCGCTGTATCTGAAACCACAGCAACCATCGTGACTTCAGAGCCTGTACCTGATGTTGTTGGGATAACAAAAAAAGGCTTTAATGGGCGAGGTAGGTTGTGAGCTCCTGAATATTTCAGCAGATCATCGCCTCCTTCCGAGACGAGAATATTGGCAGCTTTTGCTGTGTCGATGACTGAACCACCACCAATTGCAATGATGGCATCGCATTGATTGTTACGATACATCTCAGTCACGGCTTTTACTGTTTCTAAACTTGAGTCCGGTGGAACTTCATCAAAAATTGAGCCAATTTTTACTTCTGTCGCTGCAAAAGCAGCTTCCACTGGTTCAAGTAGACCATTGGCACGTACGCCTTTGTCTGTGATGATGAGTGGTTTTTTTGAACCCATTGAATCTAGCTCAAATGGAATGTGTTCAAGCGCAGCATTACCAGCAATCACTTTAACTGGACAGAAAAATTCATAATATGGTTTAGCCATGCTTAAGCACTCCCTTTAATATATGACTGAGCAACTTTGAGATAAATATTTGCTGCACCTGTCAATTTTTCTTTTAATGACAGATTGACCGGATATTCTTTGACTGCAAGTTCAGCGACTAATTTTGGAAGAATAAGGGCTTCCATTTTATTCAGACAACGCACTAAACGTATTGCATGACCTAAATCGCCATCAGCAATCATACGGTCATTTGCAAATGCTTGTGCAGTACTTTCTTGGAAAGAAAATACCAAAAAAGCATGATGCATATGTTTAAAGGTAATCGTTAAATCTGGTTTTTTTGATGCATGGTCGATTAAGACAAGTTGATGTTGTGGATTCACTTGTGCAATAAATGCTGCATCACTGTTGAAAACGTCCATTGAAATCGTGAAGCCGACAGGAAATTTAGCAATTTCCTGTTTTATTTCTTCATCGACTTGACTTGCCATCGCTAAGCCTCTGCCAATCACGTCAAGCATGAGTTTGACATAAGCTTGTTCTAGCGCGGGCTTTACAGAATTAATAGAAATCACTCACTTGTCCCTTATCACATAGTTTTATAATTTAGAGTAAATACTCTAAAATTATCTAATGACAAAGTAAAGGAGTTTTAATGATCATTCACGATAATTTGACTGAACAGGTCACTTTTTTTTAGATAGGCAATGAGGTCTTGAACTAACATATCAAAACTTGGGTAGGGATTTATCAAATCAGAGATTCTGACCATTTCAAGACCTGCATAACCACATGGATTAATAGTTTGGAAGCCTTCCAGGTCACAATCTATATTAAGTGAGAGTCCATGATAACTGCGACCTTTTCGGATTTTAAAGCCCAGAGATCCAATTTTTCTACCATCAACATAAACACCAGGTGCATCTGGTTTAGCATAAGCTTCGATACCGTATTTTTTTAATAAATCGATCATGACATTTTCTGCATAGCTGACTAAAGTACGGACATTCCAGCCTAATCGATTTAAATCAAACATAAAATATGCAACTAATTGTCCTGGACCATGCCAAGTGACTTGTCCACCACGATCAGTTTGAACAACTGGGATATGGCTAGGCACTAATATATGTTCTGGTTTGCCAGCTTGTCCTTGGGTAAGCACAGAATTGTGCTGCAAAATCCAAAATTCATCTGCTGTTTGTTCGTCACGCTGTTCTGTCATCAGCTTCATTTCTTGGAAGCGATCTTCATAAGAAGTGGTTTGGGTATAGTGACGAATAATCAATTGAGGTTTGGTTTTGACATCCACGGAGGTTAAGGCTCACATTCAAAAATGAGTTTTATTATAGACAATATTGTTGAATTAAGTGTGACCTAGGCACATACTTGATGAATAATTAACAAACATAAAAAAACACGCATGAAGCGTGTTTTTTTATCAAAGTGCAGTTCTAATTAAAGGGCAAGCAGCCAAGTCTGCATATACTTGATGTACTTGCTCAAGCTCTTCAAAACGAAGTTGCGCAGTAATTGAATGATACTTGCCTGTACGCGATGGTGTCACTGTCATTGCATTCCCATCAAAATCAGGGAAATGTTTAACAAAAATGTCATTCACGGCTTTGCGTAAATCCTCACCTGCAAGACCAATCAATTTAATTGGATAATCCATCGGAAACACCCAAAGATGTTCTTGTAGTTCGCGTGATGGAGTGCGATCGATCATGTCAGTCATAGGACACCTCATTAGTAAAAATACCTGCTAGGCGCAGGTATTTAGAATTATTTGCTACATGCTTTATATTATGGGGGAGTGTCCCCCATATTCAAGCCTGTATTATCCTATGGGTAGATTAGTCATTCTCAAGGAACGAGCGTAAATGTTCAGAACGCGATGGATGACGTAATTTACGTAACGCTTTTGCTTCAATCTGACGAATACGTTCGCGTGTTACATCAAACTGTTTACCAACTTCTTCCAACGTGTGGTCCGTCGGCATATCAATACCAAAACGCATCTTCAAGACTTTAGCTTCACGTTCAGTGAGGTTTTCAAGTACCTCACGTGTTGCTTCTTTCAAGCCTTCTGAAGTTGCAGCATCAACTGGTGAAGTGATGTTACCATCTTCAATGAAGTCACCAAGATGTGAGTCTTCATCATCACCGATCGGTGTCTCCATCGAAATTGGTTCTTTAGCGATCTTAAGCACTTTACGAACTTTGACTTCATCCATTTCAAGGCGTTCACCTAACTCTTCAGGCGTAGGTTCACGTCCCATTTCTTGAAGCAATTGACGAGATACGCGGTTGATCTTGTTAATGGTTTCAATCATATGTACAGGGATACGAATCGTACGTGCTTGGTCAGCAATTGAACGTGTAATCGCCTGACGAATCCACCAAGTTGCATAAGTCGAGAACTTATAACCACGACGGTATTCAAACTTATCTACGGCTTTCATCAAGCCGATGTTACCTTCCTGAATCAGATCGAGGAACTGTAAACCACGGTTGGTATATTTTTTCGCAATGGAGATGACCAAACGTAAGTTCGCCTCAACCATTTCTTTTTTAGCACGACGTGCTTTTGCTTCACCAATCGCCATACGTTTAGAAATATCTTTAATTTCAAGTACAGTAAGGTCTAGATCTTTTTCGATATCAGCGATTTTTTGTTGGAAAGCAAGAACGTCAGGGCGTACTTTCTCTAAGTATGGTTTTTGGTCAGCAGTGGCTTTAGCAATTTGCTCATCTAACCAAGATGGGTTTGATTCTTGACCAGGGAACGTTGTACGGAATTGAGTACGATCCATACGACCACGACGAACTGCGTAGCGCATTACTTCACGTTCTGCTGTACGAATTTGTTCATGCGTGCCACGAATCATTTCAGAAATGATGTCAAACAAACGTGGTGTGAACTTAAACATCATAAAGACGGTTGCGAGCGACTCAAGAGCTGCTTTACCTTCTTTACTGTTACGACCATGTTTTGCGATCGCATCTTTAGTCGCATTCCACGCAGCTTCTAACTCTGCAAA
The DNA here is from genome assembly GCF_056779855.1 of Acinetobacter sp. ANC_7654. Taxonomy (NCBI): domain Bacteria; kingdom Pseudomonadati; phylum Pseudomonadota; class Gammaproteobacteria; order Moraxellales; family Moraxellaceae; genus Acinetobacter; species Acinetobacter sp. ANC_7654. Next base: position 125,215 of record NZ_JBWYIR010000004.1, read on the forward strand.
ACGCACTTTTGCGATTTCAGGGTCTGGACCTGAATCACCCTCAGAATCATCATCACTTTCAGACTCTTCATCATCATCGTCATCAAGTTTTACATCTTTAGTTGGTTTAGTCTCTGTTTCTTCTTCAAGATCAGCATCAACTTCTTCTAAAACTTCTGGAATTTCTTCATCAGACTCTGGATCTAAATAGCCTGAAAGGATATCGGCTAAACGACGCTCGCCAGTTTCGTAATCTTTATATTCTTGTAATACAACTTCAACCGCATTTGGCCAATAAGCAATTGAGTTTAAAACGTCACGAATACCTTCTTCGATACGTTTTGCAATCTGAATTTCGCCTTCACGAGTCAACAGTTCAACTGTTCCCATTTCTCGCATATACATACGAACAGGGTCAGTTGTACGACCAGGCTCATTTTCTACAGATGCTAAAACTGCAGCTGCTTCTTCTTCAGCAACTTCGTCAGTCGTTTCTGCGCTACTACCATCAAACATTGCATCGTCAGATTCTGGCGCACGTTCGTGTACAGGAATACCAACGTCTTGAAGCATCTGAATGATATCTTCAATCTGTTCGCTTTCAGTGATCGAGTCTGGGAGATGATCGTTAACCTCAGCGTAGGTTAAGTAACCTTGTTCTTTGCCTCGGCTAATCAGAGCCGCTACTTGTGAAGTAGGGGAATGCATATCGCTCATCTTTGCTCTCTTCTCGTTGAATCTGTGGCGGGGAAAAACCGTGCATTCTAGCACAATTAACTTATCTTTAGTATCGTATTAACTCAGTATAATTGGTTTTGAAAACCAATGAATTAAGTTGTTTAAGTCAATATTGGGTCAAAATTGTTGATTTCAAGCACATCATGCTTTTTATTTTAAACCAGCAATAAGGCTCTGATCCTTGATTAAATAATGACATATTTTTTTGTCCAAAAAAAACTAAAATTTGTATAAATATCAGCGAAAAATAAAATAAAACTTGACAAGTATTCTGAACAAAGATAAATAGCGCCTAGCCCCATTCATTTTTTCACACATGAGGTAGTTTTAGTGTCTTCTACAGATTTTGAACTAGATGATAACTACGGTGATGATGATGTTAGTTTTGATGAAACTACGAGCAAAATTAGCGCCAAAGAATCATTAGAAAAGCGTCGCTTGATTGATGACTTACTTGCACAGCGTCGTTTAGATCGTGAATTGAAAGATCTTGAATATGATTTTGACGATGATGATTTCGACGATGATGAAGACTAAATTAGATTGGGTATCCTGATCTAAAATGTTATTCTACGGAATTAAGATACAACCTTTGGAAATACAATGAGTGCATTAGATTTAGACTTGTTAAGTGACTACTTAGATGGCGACCAAAATGAGCATGGTCTAGATTTTGCTGCAACTCATGGTTTTTTGTGTGCGACAGCTGTAGGTCCTCAATTTGATCGTTGGTTGGATGAATTATTTGACAATAATCAAAAGAAAGTGCCTGCAGAGATCGTAGCTCAAATTAAACTTTGGTTAGAAGATTTACGTCAAAAACTTGCCAATGAAGAAGGTATTGAATTTCCTTTTGAAATTGAAGAAGCAGATGTAGAGTCAAGCCTTGGGGATTGGAGTGTAGGCTTTGTCGATGCAATGTTCTTGAATGAAGATGCATGGTTCACACCTGAGTTTGAAGAGCAATTGGTTGATCTTACTCTGCCAATTATGGTGTTTAGTGGTGTTGACGAAGAAGATCCTCAAATGGAATCTTTCCGCCGTAACGGTCAATTGATGGATGAGCTTGCAGAAGAAATTCCAGATAACTTGAATGAATTGTATTTGATGTATCATACGCCGAACTAATTAAAAAGCACCGTAAGGTGCTTTTTTATTTTGAGTTCTTTCTTTTTTGTCTGCGGTACACAATCCAAATGATTATGCTGATCACAATAGCGAGAATGAGATAGCTTACTTGGCTAAATATTTTGTGCATCATTTCAGAATTATTTCCAAAATAATAACCCACATATGCTAAAAAGGTGGTCCATATAACCGTGCCTAAACCACTATAAAACATAAACTTTGCAAAAGGCATTTTGCTCATGCCTGCAGGTATGCTAATAAGAGATCGTACTGCTGGAACCATACGTCCAAAAAAAACGATTCGATGTCCATATCTTTCAAACCATTCTAATGATTTATCAACATCAGCTACTTTAATAAATAAATACTTGCCATATTTCTCAACGAACGCATAGAGCTTTTGATCAGAGATCTTACGTCCTAACCAATACAGCGTAGCGGCAGCTGAGAGTGAACCTATACTTCCTGAAATAATGACACCGATCAAAAGTAATTGACCCTGAGAAGCGGTATAGCCAGCTGAAGGCATAATAATCTCTGAGGGTATAGGTGGAAAAACATTATCGAGAAACATCAATAGAGCAATGCCGAAATAGCCCAATTGCTCCATCACTGAAATGATCCAATCTTTCATAAGTGATTTGTATTTTAAAGTTAAACCTATGCTAGAGGTTTTTAAGAAAAAATACAGTGAAATTAAGTTAATGCATTAATTCAGGGTGTTGAATTTGTATAAGTGTATGAACATAGACTTCTCGTAGGATATAGCTGACGAGAAGGGGCGTTACGCTGATGATGAAGACAAGAGTCATTGAATCTCTCATCTGAAAACCGATTGCTAAAGCAATAATTGCGCCGATACAAGCACCTAACGTTACGATAAAATAATGGGATTGGTTACGTATATGCAATCTAACATCAGAATTATGTGAATCGATATATATAAATTTTAAATGTGTCGGTACAGCTGATACACGATCTAAATGATTATGGTGAGCAAAATTCCGTTGAATAGGAAGATATTTGAATGGCAATCGATTCATGATTTTCATCCTTGAGCTAAATTTATTTCCTTCGTATTAAATTTATCTGAATGACTTCATGTGTTTTGTGTTGTTATAAAATAACTTTGTAATGGTGATATATCAGAATTGAAATTTTGTTTGTTCAATGTAAAAAGCGTCATCTACACTGTAATGTAGACAACGCTTTTGTAAGTTAAATAAAATATTTTTTATTTAGAGGCGTTTACGTTTTGCAGCAATAATCTGAGACTGGCGCATACGGAAACCTTCTTTCTGCTTTTCTGTTGTTTTATCGATACAATAAACACATGATACGCCATGTTCGTAACTTGGTAATGCTACTTCTTCGGGGGTTAATGGCCAACCACAAGCATGGCACTTCACATTTTGACCTTCTTCCACTCCGTGTGTAACCGCAGTACGACCATCAAAAACAAAGCATTCACCTTCCCATAAACTTTCTTCAGGAGGGGTTTCTTCTAAATATTTAAGAATACCACCTTTGAGGTGATATACCTCTTTAAAGCCTTCTTGAAGAAGTAGTGAAGTTGATTTTTCACAACGAATCCCGCCTGTACAAAACATGGCAATCTTTTTATCTTTATGCTGTTCAAGATTGTTTTTTACATATTCAGGGAATTCGCGGAACGTTTCAGTTTTTGGATCAATTGCCCCTTTGAATGTGCCTGCTTTGTACTCGTAATCATTTCTTGTATCGACTAAGATCACGTCATCACGTGCAATGAGTTCGTTCCATTCTTTAGGGTCTAGATAGTGACCAACCAAGTCGCGTGGTTTCACTGGAACACCTAAAGTCACGATTTCTTTTTTATGTTTGATTTTCATTTTACGGAATGGTTTTTCGTCACTGTGTGACTCTTTATATTCCATGTCATTAAATCCTTCATTTAAAAGGAATTGATGAATGACATCAATTGCATGGCGGTCACCTGCAACTGTTCCGTTAATCCCTTCATGGGCAACAATAAGAGTACCGCATAGGTTGATGGTTTTTACCAACTCAAGTAATTTTTGTTGAAGTGCTAGAGAATCTTCAACTTCTTTAAATTGATAAAGTGCCGCAACAACCCAACCAGTGGTCGCTTGCTGTTCTACAGGTGCAAGCTGTTCTACAGTAGCGTTCATGGAGTACTCCAAATGTATTAATATAGGGATAAAATCAGGCGCGTATTCTAACGCGATTTTTGAAAATATGCGAGAAAGCCATAGAAAATTTATGGTTTTATATGAGGAAAATGTTTTGAATACAGCGCGTCGAATCCCTTCATTAACACCATGTGCGGGACGTTGTTCAACAGTGTTTGGTGATGCGGTATGTCGTGGTTGTCGACGTTTTAATCACGAAGTAATTCAGTGGAATACTTATAATGAGGAACAACGACTGAGTATTTGGAAACGTTTAGATCAACAACTGGATCAAATTTTGGTTCCAATGCTTCCTCATGCTCAACTTTCTGAGGTGGAAAAATTCATTGAATCAAAAAGAATCCGAGTATTGGAGAATGCTTCAAAAGGCCGAAAATTATATCATGCGCTTAAAATTTGTGAAAAAAACAAGCATTTAGCAGAGCAGAGTGGTTTAGGTATTTCAGCTCCACATGTTAAACCGATCTGGACTGAGTTTGAACGTCGGGTTCTAGCTTTGGCGAATGCCAGTTATGAATTAGCTTGGTTAAGAGCAGATGGGATTAGCCAGAGCTTGCAGTTGGTGGATGAAGAGTAATTCTATGATAATTTGTTATAAAAAAACTCGCTCAAGTAAGCGAGTTTTTAGTCAATCATTAAGCAACTTGGACAGGAATACAATTTGCTGTGTGATTCACAGTGTTATCTGGATTTGCATAAACCAAACGTGGTTTATGTGCATCAGCTTCTGCAACAGTAAAATCACCGAAAGTCGCGATAATAATAATGTCACCTAAATCTGCTTGGTGAGCAGCACCACCATTTACAGAAATAATGCCTGAGTTTTCTTCACCACGGATTGCGTAAGTTGTAAAACGCTTGCCATTAGTTACATTCCAAATATGAATTTCTTCATATTCACGAATACCAGCTAAATCTAGTAATACACCATCAATTGCACATGAACCTTCATAATGAAGTTCAGCTTGTGTTACAACTGCACGGTGGATTTTAGCTTTTAATAAACGAGATAGCATGGGAAGCGTCTCCTGAGTTGTTCTAAGATTGTTTTATTATCTAGAAACAACAGTTTTTTAATTTGGGTGAAGCATTTGAAAGCGCATTTTGCCCTCAAATTTTCATCGTGGCAAGAAAAATTGTTGAACAAAAATTAAATTTATCAACTACGGCTTGTAGGCATTTATTTGATTCATTGCCTGCTGAATTTCACCATTCACTAATAATTTTGTACGACTTAGTGCGTGATGAATTGCATCGTCAATGAGCGTTTGTTCACTTGAGGGTGCTTTACCTAGAACATGACCTGATACACGGTCTTTTGATCCAGGGTGTCCAATTCCAATACGTAAACGATGGAAGTTAGGGCCAGTATGAGGAACAACGTCACGTAAACCGTTATGACCACCATGACCACCACCCGTTTTGAGGCGAATGATACCTGGATCCATATCAAGTTCATCGTGAGCAATAAGCATTGCTTCTGGAGAGATTTGGTAGAATTTTGCGAAGGGTACAACACTTTGACCAGAACGGTTCATAAAGGTTGAAGGTAATAAAAGTCGAACATCTTGTCCTTCTACATTACCGCGACCACTTAATCCATTAAACTTAGGGTCATTTTTAAGTGTTATGCCATATTGTTCTGCAAGACGTTCTACATACCAGAAGCCTGCATTATGGCGGGTTTGAGCATACTCTTTACCAGGGTTGCCCAAACCAACAATCAGTGAAATATGAGACACTAATTTACACCATCAACACTTATGCGCGTTTGAAGTCAGCGTGCATTGGAGTGTTTTTAGCTGGGTGACGTTGTAAAGCTTGGATTTTAACGCTTTCAACTTTACCATCAACATCAATTTCAATTACTTCTTCAAAGAAAGCGTTGTCTTCTAAGTATTTAACAAGCTGACGAAGCTCAAGTGTAATTGCTACAGGTGCAGCATCACCACCATAGATGATAGCAGGAACTTTAGATTGAAGACGAAGGCGGCGGCTCGCACCTTTCCCTTGTACTGCTTCTTCACGTGCTACTGCATTTAATACGAAGTTTGCCATGAGAGACATCCTATTTAAGTTAAGTGAACTAGATCTGCGACCGATCTAGTGATAGAAAGCCCTACCAAAAGGCAGGGCTTTAAAATTTTAGCGCTCTATTATAGATAAGAATCAAACATTGCGCTAATAGATTCTTCGTTGTTAATACGACGAATTGTTTCAGCAACCATACTCGCAACTGAAACTTGGCGAATCTTACCAAGAGCTAAAGCTTCTTCTGAAAGCGGAATTGTATCTGTCACAACAAGTTCGTCGATAACAGAGTTTTTCAAATTCTCGATCGCTTTACCAGATAAAACAGGGTGAGTAGCATATGCTACGACACGACGCGCACCAAAAGTCTTCAATGCATCAGCGGCTTTACATAAAGTACCAGCTGTATCAACCATGTCATCAACGATCACACAGTCGCGATCTTTAACATCACCAATCAAATGCATCACTTGTGATTCATTTGCTTTTTGACGACGTTTGTCGATGATAGCTAAATCGATATCGCCCATTTGTTTCGCAACAGCACGAGCACGAACAACACCACCAACGTCTGGCGAAACAACCATAAGGTTGTCATGAGACTGTTGACGTAAGTCAGCTAAAAGCGCTGGCGTACCGTAAATGTTGTCTACAGGGATGTCGAAGAAACCTTGAATTTGGTCAGCATGAAGATCGATCATCACAACACGGTCAATACCTACAGTTGTTAGCATATCTGCTACTACTTTTGCAGTAATTGGAACACGTGAAGAACGAGGACGACGGTCTTGGCGAGCATAACCGAAATAAGGAATCACAGCAGTGATACGACCAGCACTTGCACGACGCAATGCATCTGCCATTACTAAGATTTCCATAAGGTTATCATTAGTTGGAGCACAAGTAGGCTGAACGATGAATACGTCTTTACCACGGACATTCTCAGTGATTTCGACAGCGATTTCACCATCAGAGAATTGACCTACAGATGCAGCACCTAGAGGGATATGCAAGTGGCTAACGACTTTTTGGGCGAATTGTGGATGCGCAGTTCCACTAAAAACGACAAGATTGGGCATGAAGCACCCTTGGCGGTTGAAATGTATAGAATGAGATGGCAGGGGCGGCTGGATTCGAACCAACGGATGGCGAGATCAAAACCCGCTGCCTTACCACTTGGCGACGCCCCTAATGCGGCAGAACTTTAATGGTTTTGTATGGGTTTGTCAAGATTGTTTGACTCAACTCATGATACCAATGTTCTGTCTTTTTGAACTAAATTGGCAGGGGCGGCTGGATTCGAACCAACGGATGGCGAGATCAAAACCCGCTGCCTTACCACTTGGCGACGCCCCTATCATTTAAACGATGATTTGATTCAATGGTGATTGTTCTAAACTATTCACTAAGTAAGCTTTACAAGGTGAATGAGCAAGAATGTCATCAATGTTCATTTCAGTCGTTACTTCAGTAAAAACACAAGCACCTGTACCTGTAAGTTTTGCAACACCGAACTGATCTAAATATTGCATTGCTTCATCGACTTCAGCATATAGACTTCTTGCCAGAGGTTCAAAGTTATTTCTGAAATCAGATGGCTTTATCTGATAGGCGCAAAATTTAGAGGTCTTCGTGTCTCTTGTCAACGATTTTTGTGAAAAAAGCAGTTGAGTGCTGATAAAACAGTCAGGTTTTAACACAATGTATTGTTTTTGATCTAAGTCTATGAATGTTAAGTGTTCACCAATACCTTCTGCCCATGCATTACGACCATGGATGAAGATGGGAACATCAGCACCCAGTTGTACACCAATTTCTGCTAATTGATTACGATTTAAGCCACATTGCCAAAGTTGATTCATGATTAATAACGCGGTAGCCGCATTTGAAGAGCCACCACCGAGTCCTGCACCCATCGGTATATTTTTTTCGATGTTGACATGAATGCCTAATTTTTCACTTTTGGCATAGGGTTTCAGCATCATCATTGCACGATAAATCAAATTTTGTTCAAGACTTACTTCTGATAGGCCTGAAATGGAGATAGATTGGTTAGAGATTGGAGTAAATTCCATCCAATCACAAAGATCTATCAACTGAAAAATAGTTTGCAACTCATGGTAACCATTTTCACGGCGCCCCGTAATGTGTAAAAACAAATTCAGTTTTGCAGGGGAGGGTACACGAATCATAAATAATCAAACTTAACGATTTTGAATTACCATTGTAATACGATTTTCAGTTCCATCTTCAAGTTGTTGCTTTAAAATCAAACGGTTTGGTTGTGTAGATTGACCGTTGTAAGATAATTGAATATGCCAACCTTGTTCTTTAATTTCACTGATTCGCATCGATTCGTCTTTTTGAATTTCAGCTTCTTCAGTCGCTTGCTTAGCTTGTACCCAATCGACTAAATAAGTAATTGGTGCTTCCCAACCTGTTGCACGAAACAATAACTCTTCAGGTGAGTTGGCTGTAATTTCACCAGTTTTGGCACTGTTCAGTGTCACTTGACCAGGTTGACCTGAGATTTGAGTTTTACCGACTCCAAGAATTCCGCTTAACTCGATATCAAACTGTTCATCTTGCTGTTGCCAAGTAAAAAAAGCACTGCCTGATTGCTTGGGGGTCTTAACGCCAATTTTACCCTGAAGATTAAATTGATTTGATTGTTCAAGGTTTTGCGTTGTTGGCGGTGATGGTTGAGTTTGAATTGCTTGACAGCCAGTTAACCCAAGAAGCGCACTACTTGTGGCAATCAGGAATAATGATTTTAAATTTAAGATCATACAGTATTAACTCTTTTTGATATTTTGTGGCAACAATAAACTATCGAGTTGATCCAATTGAGGATGATTTGGATGATTTTTATGGAGTTGATGTAACACTTGGCTAAATTCTTCCAGTGAACCCAGCATATAAAGCGATTTAGCATATCGAATGCCGATATTTGGACTTTGGCTGAGTTGATATGCTTTCGCAAGTACACGGGTGGAAGTGTCAAAATCGTTTTGAAGAAAGCAGATATAGCCTAAGGTATCTAAGATAGATGCTTGTTCTGGGGCATTGTCTAAAGCTTGTTCGGCATATTGTCTCGCCTCATCTAAACGACGATTTTGCAACGCCAGAGTATATGCATACGCATTCAGATATGTTGGACTATTGGGTTCGATCGTGAGTAATTTTTTAAGCAATTCATCTAATTGATCGCGATCCGTAAATGGATCAAGTAATAAGACTTGAGAATATAAAATTTCAGGGTCATCAGTTAAGTTTTTAGCCGCTTCTTTGAGTAAGCCCAAGGCAGCTTTGTTATTGCCCATTTTTTTGAGTATTTCAGCTTGTGCTTGATATAAGAAACTCGCATATTGGGGGTAATTCACCCGTTCCTGAGTCAGAAAGCGCAGCGCATCACTTAAGCGATTTTGTTTGTCATAGATTGAAATTAGATTTCGTCTAGAAACCATATATAAATTACCATCTACAAGTCGATAATAAGCTTTAGCTGTTTCAAAATGTTGTTTTCGTTCAGCATTTAATGCCAAATAAAAATAAGCATCATTTTGATACTGTCCAGATGCACGTAGTTCGACTAAATACTGTTCAGCAAGCTCATATTCTTTGAGATCAATTGAGGTTAGACCAGCGATAAAAAGAGCTTCTTCCGAATCAGGCCATTTTTTTATGATGCGTTTTAATTTGCTTAACGCCTGTTCATTTTTATTCAGTTTAATTAAGTAGCGGATTTCAGCCAGACTTAGCTCTAAATTATTACGATTTTTACGAGCACTTTTTTCAAACCATTTTAGCGTCTCTTCTTCGTTGCCTAAAGCCATGAGTAAGTTGGCTTTCAGTAAGATAAACCCTGTTGATTTGGGGCGTTTTTTTAATGCTTTATTTAAAGTAATTAAGGCATTTTCGATTTCATTATTTTGTGCTTGTAAACTCGCAATCAAAACGAGAATTGAAGGATTGTTACGCGTTTTACTATTACGCAAAGTGTTTAATAAATATGCTCGATCCTCAGGGGATTCCGGAGAAATTCCTTCAAGAATTTGTTCTAAATCTGATTCAGGATCTAAATTTAAAATATCATCGAGCACATCAGCAGCAAGTTCATATTCGTGTGACTTTAATGCGATATGCGCAAGATAGAATTTTGCAGGTACATCTTTGGGTTCTTGCACGACCCAATGGGTTGCAATATCTAAAGCGGCTTGTAAGTCGTTTTGTTCGAGTGCGACGTTAAGTGCACGTTGTTTTAAAGCTGTTGAACTGGTTTGGATTGCAAGTACGGTATAGTTGTGTAAAGCAGTCGGTGTGTCATGTGCAGCTAAAGCAAATTCTGCAACCATAGCCTGTTGTAAAACTTTATGATTTAAATTGGCATGGTAAAATTCTCCAGATGCTCTAATATGAGCACTGTAAGTCATGCTACTCACTAACAAGAGTGTGGTAGAATACTGTCGAATTGTCATGCCGGTTGTGCGGCTCATTGTTTGACGCAATTTTTTTATCCAAGTACTGCTTTTTATGACACCGTTATTGCACAATAGCATAAATTTAGCCAATTGATGATCTGATATGTCTTTCTTTGCATTGGGTGTCAACCATCAAACAGCCTCAGTTGAATTACGAGAGCAAGTTGCTTTTAACCCTGAAAAGTTAAAACTATTGTTGGCTGAACAAAGTCACCATGACCAGCTGAACGATATGGTTGTGGTGTCAACCTGTAATCGTACTGAAGTCTACGCCATCGCTGATAATGCGGAGATGGTATTAGATTGGCTCGCTCAAAAAAATGGCATTGATGTAAAACAATTACAAAATCATATTTACCGTTATGAAAATACAGATGCTGTGACACATTTGATGCGTGTTGCATCAGGATTAGATTCACTCATGCTTGGAGAGCCTCAGATTATGGGGCAAGTTAAGTCTGCACTTAATTTAGCAAAAGAGTCTGAAGTTGTTTCACAAAATTTAAATCGTATTTTCGAATATGCATTTTATGCTGCTAAGAAAGTGCGTTCAGAAACAGCGGTCGGTAGTCATGCTGTATCCATGGGTTATGCGGTAGCACAGTTAGCACTACAAGTTTTTAGTAAGCCTGAACAATTAAGCGTTATGGTGGTTGCAGCAGGTGAAATGAATAGCTTGGTTGCAAAGCATTTAGCCGAAATGGGCGTTGCTAAAATTTTAATTTGTAACCGTGGTCAGGAACGGGCGGAAATTTTAGCGCAAGAAATATCACATCGCGTTGCGGTAGAAATTATTCCTTTTGTTGATTTAGCTCAAAATTTACATCGCGCTGATGTGATTTCAAGTTGTACAGGAAGTTTACATCAGGTCATTTCCTATCAAGATGTTAAGTCAGCACTCAAAAAACGTCGTTACCGTCAAATGTTGATGGTGGATTTGGCTGTTCCTCGCGATATTGAATCTAAGGTTGAAAGTTTGGATGGGGTTTACCTTTATGGGGTGGACGATCTTCAAGGTGTTATTGATGAAAACTTAGCGCAGCGACGCCAAGCCGCTGTTGAAGCTGAAGTGATGGTCAATCAACTAGCAACACAATTGGTGACTCAGCAGAAAGTTTCACAAGCTGGAGCGACAATTAGTGAGTATCGTGCTCATGGAGATAAAGTTAAAGCATTTGAATTAAACCATGCATTAGATCGTTTAGCCTCTGGCGATGATGCAGCCATTGTCATGCAGGAAATGGCTCATCGTTTGACGCAAAAGCTATTACATCCTACTTCCATCTTACTCAGAGAAGTCGCTAAAGATGAAAATCCTGATGTCTATGAAACGATTAAAGAACATTTAGAAGATATTTTTAGTGCTCAGCGAAAACTAAAAAAATAAAAGCACTGACCGCTTTTATTTATTCATGTAGTAAGCGTAGTCCAATTTTTTTGGTTAGCTCATTCAGTTGTTGTCTTAAGTTTTTAGACTCGTTTAATGATTTTGCTGCTTTAAATTTGATTCTCAGATATTTTTCTTGAAGTGAAAGCGAGTATTCTGAGGCAAGTTTATCAGCCATTTCAGGGGCTTCAGTGAGTGTTTGAATATTGGTACGTTTTAAAATCTCAGAGAGTTCATGATGAAATGGGCTACATGCACCCAAAATATAATAACTCGCCAACTCTTGGTCATCTGGCAGATCATCAAAAATGACATTAAAGATTTTTAATACTTTTGCAAGCAATTCATCTTCAGGAATCACTGCGCGTAATACTTCAAAATGAATATAAAGAAAAGGATGGTACATTAACATTGCCACTGCGAAATCTTCATCTCGTGTGCGAATATTAAATGATAATGAAGCGTCAAGACTCACTTGAGGCTGCCACTTTTTATTGAATCCTAATTTCTCTTTGAAATATTGACGAATCAAATAGCGATACGAACCTTGCTTAGGCATCAGATTGGTGAGTTGATTTAGCTCAGCCATGACCTGACTTTTACCTTCAGGTGTATTGATTTGATATTGTTGACTGAGAAGTGAAAAAGCAAACTCTGATAAGAGTGGTGATTGTTGCCAAAGTCGATTGAAAGTTTCAACACCGTCCTTACGAACTAATGAGTCAGGATCATGCTCCGCAGGTAGAATAAAAAATTTCAGTTCACGACCATCATTTAAGAGGGGAAGTGCAATTTCTAAAGTGCGTCGAGCAGCTTTTTGACCAGCCGAATCACCATCAAAAGCAATAGTTAACTGATTATTTTGTTTAAATAATAGATTCAAGTGATCAGCATTGCTCGCCGTCCCCAAGGTAGCAACTGCGCCAGGAATGCCAGCTTGCTGTAATGCGATGACATCCATGTAACCTTCAACCATTAACCAATGATTGGCTTTGAGCTTACGACCTTCATATAAGCCATAGAGTAGTTGGTTTTTATGGAAAACTTCAGAGTCTGGCGAGTTGATATATTTGGGTTTGATCTCGTCATTCAATGCTCGTCCACCAAAACCGACAACGCGACCTTTTGCATCACGTATAGGAAAAATGACACGTTCTCGTAGTAGATCAAAATCACGACCAGAATCACTGGTTCTGATCAAACCGAGTAGTTTTAATCCTTCAATATCTTGTGGAAATGCTTTTTCAAGATGTTGCCAATCTTCTGGGGCATAACCTAATCGCCAATACTTAATCGTGGTATCACTTAGTCCGCGTCGCTGAAAATACTGTTGCGCAATTTGGCTATTTGGAAGTTGTTTTTCATAAAATAAAGCAACATTTTCAAGAAGATCGTATAAATTACCTTCAGGTGCGACCTCAACTGAATTCAAGTCATCTGTATTAAATTGATACTCATCGAATTCATAGTTTTGAAATGCTTCAAAAGGATCTACATCAAAAGCTGAAGTAGGCGGAGAAATGATTTCTGCTGCATCTGCTTCAATGGGTGCCTGCGGTTGCTTTTCTTGGTTAGGTTTAATAGGTTCTCTCTTGTATGAGAGTTTTTTATTGTCTTGATTGTCTTTAGGTAATTCGATACCGGTTTGGCTTGCCAGGTCTTTAATCACCTCGATGAAATTGCGATTATCAATATCCATCATAAAGCGAATTGCATTTCCATTGGCTTGGCAACCGAAACAGTGGAAATATTGCTTATCACGGTAGACGTGAAAAGAAGGTGTTTTCTCTTGATGAAAAGGACAACAGCCTGAATAGGTACGACCTGACTTTTTTAATTTCACACGTTGGCCAATAAGATCGACGATGTCAGTTCGATCTAAAATTTGATCAATCGTATGTTGTGGAATTGCCATAATTAAAAAGCCAAAAGAATGAGGAATAAAGTGATTGAATTAAGTCTATCCTAAACACTTAAGACGATAAATAAAGCCATGCAATAAAAAAGGTGGGTAATCCCACCTTTTTTGATTCGTAAGAATGGATTATTGACGCTGTGGGTCGTACATACTTTCATTTGCTGGCGCACTTTCCACATTGTGATCTTTATTACCAAGCAAGCCAAAGCTTAAGCGATTCAATAAACCGGGTTGTGTATTGGTGTTGTCAGATTGCTCTGCTGATACTTCTGCCGTTGTTTGGCTGCTTGCTTCACGACCTAAAATACCCAAGGTTGCACGATTTAACCAACTTCCATCTTTACGTGCTGCGCGTAAATCGACCTCACCATTAGACTTCACAAGATGAGGGTAGTTTAGCTTTAGCACTTCAACGTATTGTTGAGATGTTGCCTTGTCACCGAGTTTATCGTATCCGTAAGCAATCGTTGCAAGCGCTTCTGGTACTTGAGGTGTTTGAGGGAAATGTTCCATAACCCATTGTCCACGCTCAACTGCTGCAAGCCAAGCTTTACGCTTTAAGTTAAAGCGAGCCGCATTCATTTCACTTTCAGCAAGTTCTTGACCAATAAATTTCATGCGCTGAGCAGCATCTACAGCATACTGACTACTTGGGAAACGACGAATGAAATCAACAAAATTTTGATATGCAACTTTTAAATAGCTGACATCACGATGAGCCTGTTGGAGTGATGTATAGCGGATGAGACCATCATAGTTTTGCTCCATATTCGCCACACCACGAACATAGTAAGCATAATCAACATTAGGATGTTGAGGATTTAAACGAATAAAACGGTCTGCTAGCGCAATAACAGCTTCATAGTCTTTTTGTTGAAAACGAGCATATAAAAGATCGAGTTGAGCTTGTTGAGTATATTGACCTGTAGGGTAATAAGTTTCAATTGCTTCTAATGATTGTGCTGCATCGCTATATTGACCACGATCTAATGCTTTTTGTGCTTTATCGAAATAAGATTGTTCGGTTGATTTAGGTCCAGTATCCACAACATCCTTCTTGGGATTACTGCTACAGCCCACAAATGTTGCTGCTAAGCCTAGCGATAAAGCAAGCATTGTAACTTTATAACGTGGTAGCGACATAAAAATTCCTCTGTTTATACGGGCAATAGGCTACAATTGCACTATTAAACCACTTTTGTCCGAATGAGCAAATGACTTCAGCACAAACTTCTAATTCTAATTTCCCAGAAATCGACATCAATTTACTTGAAGATTCTGAGGATGCAGATAACCATACTTCAGCCCCAACTGCAACACGTTTATCGTTGCAATTTCAAGTGGATGAGAGTTCTCTTGGTCAGCGAATAGACCAAGTTGCTGCGCTCGCTTGGAACGAATTTTCGCGTGAAAAATTGAAACAATGGTTGAAGGATGGTCATTTGTTGGTAAATGGTCAAGTTGTGAAACCAAAATATAAAAGTGAAGGGAATGAGCTACTCACGCTTGATGTAGAGCTTGAAGCCCAAGTCACCAGTCAACCTGAAAATATCCCTTTAGATATTATTTATGAAGATGATGACATCTTAGTCATTAACAAGCCAGTGGGGATGGTTGTACATCCTGGCGCAGGAAACCCGAATGGTACTTTGGTTAATGCACTTTTATATCATTTTCCTAAATCAGCAGAATTATCTCGAGCTGGTCTAGTACACCGTATCGATAAAGATACTAGTGGTCTCTTGGTTGTAGCTAAAAATTTAGAAGCTCAATTTTCCTTAAGTAAACAGTTAGCGAAAAAATCAGTTTATCGAATTTATGATTTAATTTGTTATGGCAATATTATTGCAGGCGGTAAAATTGATGAGCCGATTAAACGTCATCCCGTAGATCGTGTAAAAATGGCGATCTTACCAGGTGGTCGTGATGCCGTGACTCACTATAATGTGAAAGAAAGATTCCAAAATTTCACACGTGTTCAAGCACAATTAGAAACTGGACGTACTCATCAGATTCGTGTGCATTTCACTTATATTGGTTTCCCTTTGGTCGGTGATCCAGTTTATGTCAGTCGTGTCAAAGTACCTGCGGGTGCTTCGGAAAAACTTGCTACTCATTTACGAGAGTTTAGACGTCAAGCGCTTCATGCATCAAAATTGGGGTTAATACATCCACGGACAGGTGAAGAAATGATGTTTGAAGCACCATGGCCTGAAGATTTCACAGCATTACTTGAGACTCTTCGTACGGAAAATAAGGCTTACTAAATTAAAGGAAAGTTTACATGCAAATTGTGCAAGGTTTGCCCAAAGGTGTCGTGGTAGGACAAACAGAATTGAGTCACCCTCACGCACTGAAAACACCACAGACTGATTTAGAAGGTTTTAACTTGGCGTTGCATGTAAATGATCAACCAGAACGTGTTCATCGGCATAGAATGAGCTTGTTAAATGACTTTTCAGTCTATGGGGTGAATCGATTAACTTGGATGAACCAAACGCACAGTACAATCTGTCACGTTGTAAATGATGACATGAGCTTACACGCCCTAAATGGCGATGGTTTAGTGACACAGCAAAAACAACATGCATTAATGATGATGACGGCAGATTGTTTACCGGTGGTTCTCGGTAACAAAGATGGTACTGAAGTCGCTAATTTGCATGCAGGTTGGCGAGGATTGGCAAATGGCATTATTGAAAATACAGTCAATGCCATGAGCACTCAACCCTCTTGGGCGTGGTTAGGTGCGGCAATTAGTCAGCCATGCTTTGAAGTGGGTGAAGAAGTAATGCACACATTCTGCGATAGGATTCCAGAATTAAGTTCAGCATTTCAAAAGGGAGATCTAGAGGGTAAGTATTACGGAGATCTCTATGCGATTGCTCGCCATATATTGAAAAGTTTAGGGGTGGAACAGGTTCTTGGAGGTGAGCGATGTAGCTACACGGAGGCTCAAACATATTATTCTCATCGCCGTAATTCAAAAACCGGCCGCATGGCGACATTTGTCTTCATGGAGTGAAAAGAACTTATTTAGTTTCAATCAGATCGTCTGGGTATTTAAATGATGACTTTCTTAAAGCTCATCATCTTTACTTATGTTTGAGATTTTATTTAATCACTTCGATCTGTTGTTTATTTAAATGAAAGATTTAAATAAAAATACATTAATTTACAAGTTGCTAAGTTGATATAAGTGATTCATTACTAGACCATTTTTTTTGAAATATGAATTATTTAAATACAAAAATGTTAGATCAATCACAATTTGATAGTAAAAATTTATATAATAGTGAATATTACATTGTCTTTTTGTTAGACAAGACATAAAAATAAAAAATTGTGGAGACAATGATGATCTTAATAGGATTCGCGAAATCAAGAAATTTTTGTATTCCTGTCATCTATGGATTGACTTCAATAACATTAGCGTATGCTGCTCCAATGCAAGAACTGACTGACGCTGAACTTTCACATGTTGAAGGTAAAGCACTCATGAGCTTAAGCTATATTTCACCTGCAGATTCCGTCAATAAGAATTCTGGTCAAAATATTGGATTTTATAAAATGGGAATGGAAGCCCAATTAGATTTAAATGCTAACATCAAAAGATTGCAACTTGGATGCGGTGGAGTAAATGGTGCAAACGGTTGTGATATTGATATCGATAACTTAAGTTTGTCAGGGGTTGCAGAAACTCGTGAAGGACGAGTCCAATCAAGTGCCCAACTAACCAATCCATTTTTAGAGTTTGCTATAAAAAATCCAGATTCAGCTTCCACACGTGAAATGGTTGGTGTTCGTTTAAGTGCAGAAAAAGTACTAGGATTATTAACGCTTGGTAGTGAAAACTCTGAAAAACCAAATGGTATCAATAGTTTAAGTGGCTATCTGAAGATTAAGGACGCTGTTGGAACTGCGACAACAGCAGCTCGTTCTGGTGTAAATTTTAACAATCTTGGGGAATTAGTTTACGGAAAAGCAAAGAGTACAACAGGTTTCGTAAGTGCAGACTTTACGTCTAATGATTATGCTTTAAATTTAGCTGAGGGAAGCGGCTCTTTAAAAATTAATGGCCAAACTATTAGTGGTAACAGAATGTCAAATGTTTATTTAACAGGTGTTGCTCGAATAGATAACATTGCATTGTCAGGGAAAATTTCTGCAAGTGCTAAACTCTGGGGGCTTGTGCCTATACCACTATCTGGTGACATTACGGGTAATGTTTCAAACCTAAATGTAGATGTTAAAGTTTCAGAGAACCTTGGATATATTCACCGCTTACCTTTGAGCAATCCATTTTCTCTATCGATGCAAAAACAAGATATACATTGGACTGGAGCGAGTGTTGCTGCTCAGACAGGTTGGTGGCTTTCAATCGAGGACCCAATTGATATAGGTAATGTTACTCCGAGTCAAAAAGTGGTTGTGACAGATGCAGTGATTAAACAAGTTGTACCGCTAATTAGTAATTATTTACAGGCTAATCCAATCGAATGTGGTTTTTTAGCAACAAGTTGTTTAGCAGGTAATTTTAGATTAGGTGAAGTTCCATTAACAAATTCAAGAGTGAATATGGATTTGGTAAACTTACAGTTAAAAAATCAATCCTTTGCCCCAAACTGTTATGGAAGTTTAAAATTCTGTTAAATAAGTGATGTGCGTGAATTTTTAGTTTGCATTTTATCGGATAAATGATTATTTACATCACGCTTTAATGTTGTGTAATGTGATGTAAGTCTCTAAAAAATATTCAATTTTGTTATAATTTCTATATTTCAACCCATTTAGCAAGTTTTTGTACCTCTTTATTTTTTTCAGTAATTTATAGATAGTAATGCTGTTGCTTATGGATTAAGCCTGAATAAAAATAATACGGAGACTCTAATGTTGAAGAGTTTACTTGTTTCTATCAAATTGATTTTATCAACATCTTGCTTAGTGTTGATTCCTTTGTCTGCAACTGCTAATAACATTCAGAATGATTTAAAAATGATGACTGATGAAGAGTTATCTGCGACAAACGGTCAAGCTTTATTAAGTATGAGTTATATTGATCCCAATGACGGGGCAAACAATATGCGAGGTAAAGGCGTTGGCTTTTATAAGCTTGGAATGGAAGCAGATATAGAACTCAATGCAAATATTAAGCATTTACAACTTGGCTGTGGTGGTATTAATGGAGCAGGTGGATGTGATATTGATATCGAAAATCTGAGTTTGAGTGGTATGTCAGACACTAGAGAGGGTCGTGCGGGTTCTTCAGCCAAGCTAACCAATCCATTTTTAGAGTTTGCGGTAAAAAATCCAACATCTGCATCAACTCGAGAAGTTGTAGGTTTGCGTCTCAGTGCTGAAAAAGTATTAGGTTTACTGACGCTTGGTGATGAAAACTCTGATAAACCGAATGGTATTAACTCACTCAGTGGTTATTTAAAAATTAATCCCACTCAGGGTATGGGCTATACTAATGCTCGAAGTATGACCTATGCCGATACTGGTCAAACTATCGATGGAAAAGTGAATGCAAGAATTTGTTTGATTTGTATTATTGCACCTACTTTGACACTCGATTTTAAATCGAATAATTACAATTTAGCATTACAAGAAACGACTGCACCAATTCAAATTAATGGAACTACGGTCTC
This sequence comes from Acinetobacter sp. ANC_7654, assembly GCF_056779855.1. Taxonomy (NCBI): domain Bacteria; kingdom Pseudomonadati; phylum Pseudomonadota; class Gammaproteobacteria; order Moraxellales; family Moraxellaceae; genus Acinetobacter; species Acinetobacter sp. ANC_7654. Next base: position 144,720 of record NZ_JBWYIR010000004.1, read on the forward strand.
TGGTACTCGAATGAGTTCTGCACAATTGACAGGTGTTGCCAATATCAATCAATTGAATTTTGGTGGTAATCTCACGGCTAATATCCAAGTGCTAGGGGTGGGATTACTGAATTTGCAAAAAGAGGTCAGTGGTAACATTACAGGTTTAAAAGCCAACATTACGGTAGATCAAAACTTAGGTTTAATTCATAAAATCCCTGTAAACAATCCATTCTCACTCTCTGTTCAAAACAGTGAAATCTGGTGGCCAAATGCTGACGTTGCTGCACAGCAGGGTTGGTGGATGGCATTTAATGATTCGATCAATATTGGGGATGTAACACCTGAGAAGCGTATCGATATTACGAATGATGTGTTAAAACAAGTGGTTGGACCAATCAGTGATTATATCAGTCGAAATCCTCCATCTTGTAATGCACTTGATTGTCTGTTTGGTGACAAACTTGGTGTTGGGAATGTTCATTTGCCGAATACCAATGTAAATTTTCCATTAAAAGATTTACAACTTAAAAATCAGACCTTTGCTCCAAACTGTTATGGAAATTTAAGGTTTTGTTAATAAAAAAACCGCTCAAATGAGCGGTTTTTTTATTTATGAAAAATTCTTGCTTTATCACGCTGCCAATCGCGGTCTTTTTCAGTGGCACGTTTATCGTGTAATTGTTTACCTTTAACAAGTGCAATTTCGAGTTTGACTAAACGACCTTTCCAATAGCACGCCAAAGGTACACATGTGTAACCTTTTTGATTGATCGCTCCTTGGAGTTTCTCGAGTTCGCGACGTGAAAGAAGTAGCTTACGAGTACGTGTTGCTTCGGGAACGATATGAGTTGAAGCAGAAAGAAGAGGTTGAATTTGAGCACCAAATAAATAAGCTTCATTATTTTTGAAAATAATATAGCTTTCCGTGATACTCATGCGTCCAGCACGAAGAGATTTTACTTCCCAACCTTGTAACGCTAAACCAGCTTCAAATTTTTCCTCAATAAAATAATCGTGACGTGCACGTTTGTTAAGCGCAATAGTGCCACTATTATTTTTTTTTACTACAATCGATTTCGACATAATACAAATATTCCAAGATTAGACCTATTTTGCCTCAAACTTGGCTTGAGGTGAAGTCATTTCACTGTCAACAAGTGTGCGTGTGAATTGAGTTTTTGTTAAACTATGCGCCTACATAATAATCTTAGAGTATAAATGGATGTCTAAAACTCGTGTCATCTATCCGGGAACATTCGATCCTATTACCAATGGTCATATTGATCTTGTATCTCGTGCTGCAAAAATGTTTGATGAAGTTGTAGTTGCGATTGCAATTGGTCATCACAAAAATCCAGTGTTTAGTTTAGATGAGCGAGTTGCGCTTGCAAAATCATCGTTAAGCCATTTAGACAATGTAGAGTTTGTTGGTTTTGATGGTTTATTGGTGAATTTTTTTCAAGAGCAAAAGGCAACAGCTGTACTCAGAGGTTTAAGAGCAGTGTCTGACTTTGAATATGAGTTTCAACTTGCAAATATGAATCGTCAATTAGATTCAAATTTTGAAGCTGTATTTTTAACGCCGTCAGAGCAATACTCGTTTATTTCATCCACATTAGTTCGTGAAATTGCACGTTTGAAAGGTGATGTGACGAAATTTGTGCCAAAAGCAGTTGTTGAGGCATTTGAACGTAAGCATCAGCAAGGTTGGTAGAGTGTCTTTAATTATTACGGATGAGTGCATCAATTGTGACGTTTGTGAGCCTGTATGCCCAAATGAAGCGATTTATATGGGTGAACTGATCTATGAAATTGATCCGAATCTATGTACTGAATGTATTGGTCATTATGACCAACCCCAGTGTTCATTATTCTGCCCGGTAGACTGTATTCCTAAAGATCCTAATCATGTGGAATCTGAGGATGAATTGCTGGAAAAGTATAAAAAACTAATTGCTCAAAAAAGCACGAGCAATTGATCTCAAAGTTTGTTAAGATGCGCCACTTGAAGTGAGCCAGACGATCGCTGCTGTGAAGGTCTTCGTGACTAAAGCAGGGGAGGAAAGTCCGGGCTTCATCGGGCAAGGTGCCAGGTAACGCCTGGGAGGCGTAAGCCTACGGAAAGTGCAGCAGAGAGTAGACCGCCATTTTGCAACTGAACTTCGGTTTAGCCTAGAATATGGTAAGGGTGAAAGGGTGCGGTAAGAGCGCACCGCATGACTGGTAACAGTTCATGGCATGGTAAACCCCACCTGAAGCAAGACCAAATAGGAATCCTTAAGGTATGGCCCATACTGGATTCGGGTAGGTCGCTTGAGCATATGAGTGATTGTATGCCTAGAGGAATGATCGTTCTAGACAGAACCCGGCTTATCGGCTCACTTCAACAAATTTTGATCAAACAGTGCCGATATTACTTGACGGATACATCAATCAAGTAGATAATGCGCCCACAGTTTACGGCTATGTAGCTCAGTTGGTTAGAGCACCGCACTCATAATGCGGGGGTCACAGGTTCAAGTCCCGTCATAGCCACCATTTTTATAGACCACACTCACTAGTGTGGTCTTTTTTTATGTGTGAAATCTTGAGTTCTCATTGGCACTGAATAAGCTGAGAATCTAGCTTAATTTTTGGAAACTCTTGTTCAAATTGTGCTAAAACGGCTGTCTGATTTACATTTGAAAACACAATATTTTGCAAGCTTTCAATTTTTTGCTCAGACAAATAAAGCTGTGCACAATGAAGAGCAACCGCATTCTCTTTACTCACGGCAAGTTTATGATCTTCAGGAATGACATCAATATGCACGAGCTTTTGTTGAGCACGGCTTAATTGAACTAGAGTTCGTTTTTGTTGCATGGTTATAAAATTTTGAGCATTGATCCATTGAGCTACATCCATGCGTACACCGTGATAATTCACAAATATGGGATGAATCGTTTGGCATCCGCTCACAAGGATTAAACAGCATATGAGAATAAAATATTGAGGATTGAGCATGATTTTGATGTTATTGAAACCTTACTATTACAATAAAATCATATAATTATGGATTAATTTTGTTCAAATAAGGTTTATTTGTATAAAGGGTGATCATTAGTGCTTTCGTATGCTTGACGATACAACGATAACTTAAGATAATGCGCACACAGTTTACGGCTATGTAGCTCAGTTGGTTAGAGCACCGCACTCATAATGCGGGGGTCACAGGTTCAAGTCCCGTCATAGCCACCATTTTTATAGACCATGCTCACCGCATGGTCTTTTTTTTATTTCTCAAAATGTCCTGAGATAAGGTCAAGTGTAGATTGTGCTTGATAAAAAGGCTGAATCAAACTTTGAATTAATTGTTCTAGAATGCCAAAATCATTTAACATGGTGATAAGTTGAGGTGCAAAACGATGGGCTTCGATCACTAAATCTTCTTGAGTTAGTCCAACAGCCGTAAGTAAAGCTTGTAAACTGTAATCACCAAAATATTCATAGAACTCATCAACCACTTCTAAAATGATGGACTGAATCTCAGCGGATTGGCGTAAATTTCTCCAGGTTTCATAGACCAGAATAAAAAAATCTTCGACATCAATGGCTTCAATCTGCTCAAGCTGAGCTGAAATTTTTTGAAATTGGAGATCTGACCAAATATGTTGAATGATTTCATAAAGTTCATTTTGAGGCAGTGTGATAATTTCGCCTAATTGAACCAATATTGCATTTGCAAGTTGGGATTCTAGTTTTAACTCTAATGTTTGTTGCTGATCTTGGAGAAAATTAAAAATCTTTGATTTGACCGTATGATTTTGAACTTTATTTTTTCGAAGCCTATCCAGCCAAGGTGTATATTTTTCTAAAATTTGATTTGCTAATTGAAGACTTACTGCATGTGCCTTCTCATTACTTAAAATTTGTTGTTTTAAACCATAACGTACTTGATCTAATTCAAGAATTTTATTTAGCCATAGCCCAAAATCATGGTCAGAAATTAAATCTCCGATTAAAGCATTTGAATCCTTTAAATGAAGGTAAATACGTTGTGCAACTGCGCCAATAAACTCTAGTAAATCAGGTCCAAGATTTAATTCAAAAGCATATTTTGAAACAACAGCATGAAGTTGTTCAAGATTTACAATGTCTTTTAGTTTGATTCGATAGAACTGAGCATAAGCCTGTGAAACAAACGTGTCTAGTACAGCATTAGATTCAGCATTTAATAAATACTGTTGCGTAAACCGAATTTGCTCAAGCATAAGTGCTTGAGCAAATTGATTGAGTTGTGTCGAGTTAGACACCTGCTTTCCATCCATTTACGATTGGATAGCGGCGTTCGCGGCTAAACGCACGAGAGGATATACGTGGACCAATTGCACCCTGACGGCGCTTATATTCGTTGCGATCAACCAATCCAATGACCTTAGTCACGATATCTCGATCAAAACCTTTAGAAATAATATCTTCAAGACTCTGATCTTCTTCAATATATGCATATAAAATTGCATCAAGAACATCGTAAGGTGGTAAAGAGTCTTGATCTTTTTGATCAGGGCGCAATTCAGCAGAAGGTGGGCGAGTAATAACACGTTCAGGGATTACAGGCGTATCTTCCAAACTATTACGGTATTTTGCTAACTCAAATACAATCGTTTTATAAACATCTTTAAGTACAGCAAAACCACCGACCATATCACCGTACAGTGTGCAGTAACCAACAGATAATTCAGATTTGTTACCTGTAGATAAAACAAGATTACCAAATTTATTCGACAGACCCATTAATAAGGTGCCGCGTGCGCGAGCTTGTAAATTTTCCTCAGTTGCATCAGCAGGAGAATTGCCGAAGAATGGGTGTAATGTCTGCATAAAGCTGTTGACGATTGGGTGAATTTCCGCAATACCAAAAGTGACTCCCATACGTTTTGCCTGCTCAGTCGCGTCTTCAACACTAATTTGAGAGGTATATGTGTAAGGCATCATAACAGCTTGAACTTTATCTGCTCCAATAGCATCGACAGCGATTGCAAGGGTGAGTGCTGAGTCGATACCACCAGAGAGACCAAGAATGACACCAGGGAAACCTGAGCGTTGTACATAATCTCGTGTTGCCAAAACCAAAGCTTGGTAAATTTCTGCAATCGTATCTAATGCAGGTGCTTTGGTAGCGGCTTTAAAAGATTTAAGCTCTGCTTCATATTCAACATGAAAAAGGTCTTCTTTAAAGCTTGGTGCTTCAAGTACAACTTCACCATTTGCATTCACAACGAAACTTGTTCCGTCGAAAATGAGATCATCTTGCCCGCCTACTTGGTTGACATAAACAAGATTGAGATTCAATTGTTTAGCTAACTCTTTAAGCGTAACAACACGGTGTTGAGGCTTTCCAACTTCGTATGGTGAGGCATTTAACACAAGAACAGTTTTAACATTCAGTTTAGCAAGTTGTTGAACACTCTCAAGTGTCCAGACATCTTCGCAAATTAATACACCGAATTTATGTCCTAAATACTCAAATACAAGGTGTTGATGACCCTCAGCGAAATATCTCTTTTCATCAAAAACACTATAATTTGGTAAATTTTGCTTGTTATAAATACCTAATACTTGCCCATCTTTCATAACGGCTGCAGAGTTATAGCGTGCACCCGAATCAGCTTGATTAACAAAACCAAATACCATCACAATGTCTTTCACTTCAGCCAGTTTTTCGAAAGCTGATGCTGTACGTTTGCTTAGGCTTGGACGAAGTAGAAGATCCTCTGCAGGATAACCAATGGTCGAAAGTTCAGGAAACACAATGATATTGGCATTTTGCTGTTTGGCTTCGTTAGCGAGTTCAATCATTCGTTGAACATTGGCTTCTAAATTGCCGACAAATGGAGAGAATTGAGCAAGAGAAACTTTAAAACTATTCATTTAAACCAAGTCCTATCCTATAGGTTTATATACAGCACGTGCTGATTTTATTGGAGTAATTATTCAGCTGTGTGTATGTGATATTACATAACTGCCAAATGGCTCAAATTTACATCATTCAAACATGATAAAAGATCTTATTTTTTGCACAGCAAAAACTACGATTCATATGTATTCTATCTAAAATAAAAGTAGATACTAGCTTTTGCCATTGTTTGTACATAAAAAATTAAATCGTAATGGATTTGCGACACAGTAAATCAGATGTCAAAGCTGATATGGTGTTTCTGATTCACAAATCAATAGCTTGAATAAAAAATATTCTTTTAATTTTACAATTTTTATTGATTCAAAATAATATTCGGAATCTTTTTCAAAAATATATCTCTAGCTATATCGCCTTGTTGTTCAATGTTGTAGTCATTGAAATTTTTTTTTGGGTCAAATTTATAGGCATAAGGATTATACTTTTTGAAGGAAATAAAATACGCACTTTGCAGAAAAGCGCCTTTGAGCAAAACATTTTGTCCTTGTTGGTGTTGTAAAATATGAGTCATCTCGTGAATGAAAATTCCTTGATAGATTTTATTTTCTTTCGAATAGTCAGTTTTGAAATGTTTGTTACGAATATGCAAATAGCCCTTTGGTGCCATAAATACCGCTGAGGGTTGCCACGGTAGAAACGGATGATTCATGATTTTCACCCTGTCATAATCTATAAGATCACCAAAGACACTTTGGCTCAACGTGATTTCACCTTGGGTGAGTGATCTACATCTAAAAGCGTCAAATTTTATCCATTTTAAAATAAGTGGCATCCACAACATCATACTTATTTCTTAATCTACTTAAAGTTTATGTGACATTCAAAATATCACTATTTGGAATCATTACTTGTTAAAAATGGTGTTGACCTTTAATGATAATGAAATGGTATTTACTGATTAAAACTTAATAATTTTGTTAGACAATCTTGATGAATGAGCAATTATGCCATCTCTAAAGATTTATTATGCAAATGGCTATTTCGTCTTTTTATCTTAATTTTTTAGAAACGTCGAAGAATTCACATTATTTGAATTTATTCACTGAGATAAAAGAGAAGGTTCGCCATGTTATTAACTCAGCCACTAAAAAAAATTTCTAAATTTCTAAACGGTTCTAAATTTGATCCTGAGAATCAATCAAAAGCTATTCCAATTCGTCATATGAAATTTGATTTTGATCATCAAAAGATTGATCCAAAATTTTATTTGAATGCGGAATTAGCAAGTGCTTACTTTGCGTCACTTTCAATTTTTTTAACCTATGGTGAGGATCTCGTTATTGATACAGCACGTTATCATCGTGACTTTATTCAAGATCCATTACTTAAGCAAAGAGTGACAGCACTGATTGGGCAAGAAGCTTTACATTCTAAACTTCATGAAGAATTAAATGACGCTTTTTTAAAGGCAGATTTGCCTGTCAAATTGTTTAGATTTCTGGCGCATCACGTTTTTGAATATGGTTTTAATCGGTTGCCTCAGCCAATGAAATTATCGCTTATGGCTGGGATTGAGCATTTTACCGCAGTGCTTGCTGAATACATGATGAATCATGAGCATATTTTCTTCGAATCTCAAGATGAGAAACAACGCGCAATTTGGATGTGGCATATGCTTGAGGAATCAGAGCATAAAGATATTGCATATGATGTGTTCCAACTTCTTTCGAGTAACTATGCTTTAAGAATAGCAGGCTTTTTCCCAGCGCTTATTACGATTTTAGTGCTGATTTCTGCTGCATCCTTAATTGTGCCATTTTATCGTAAGCCATCAAATCTAATCAGTTTAAGTTACTACAAAGATATGTACCGAAGTGTAGGTTTGATTTTTGGTCTAAAAGATGGTGTTTATGGCAGTTCGCTCAAACATATTTTCGAATATCTCAAACCAGACTTCCATCCGAATGATCATGATACATCAGCATTTTTAGAGTACTACAAAGAACGTTTATTAAATCCAGTGGATGGTATTTTGACACCATACTTTACGAAGGAATTCATGCCAGCTTTAAAGGTATAAGAATAAGGATAGTTCATGCTTTTTTTTAAGAAGAAAATTAAACCGAGCCATCAGGCTTATGCTGTGGTAACGGGTGCGGGAAGTGGTATTGGACGCAGTTTTGCATTGGAAATTGCAAAACGTGGTGGTCAAGTGGTGTGTGCTGATATTAATTTAGCTGCAGCTGAAGAAACTGTTCAGCTGATTTCTCAAACCACAGGGCAAAAAGCATTTGCTGAATCCTGCGATGTGGGAAAAAAGGAAGATGTTGAGCGACTGGCGAATCAAGCAGAAAACCTTTTTAATCATCCTGTGACACTTGTTATTAATAATGCTGGCGTGGGGTTAGGTGGTAAGTTTGATGAAATGACACTAGAAGATTGGCAATGGTGTATGCATGTCAACTTATGGGGCGTGATTCATGGTTGCCACTTTTTTGTACCGAAGTTTAAACAACAAGGTTATGGGGCAATTATTAATGTTGCTTCAGCAGCAGGATTTACAGCTGCACCTGAAATGACAGCTTATAACGTGACGAAATCTAGTGTACTTGCATTATCTGAAACGTTATCTGCAGAACTACATCAAGATAATATCCGTGTGAATGTGCTTTGCCCAACTTTAGTACCTACTAATATTATGAAGAATGGGCGATTACCTTCCAATTACTCGGGTTTAGCGGATGATTTATTGCAGAATCATGCATTTGTCACAAGCGATCAAGTTGCACAAAAAACCTTAAACAATTTAGATAAAGGCATTCTTTATACGATTCCACAACCAGACGCGAAATTATTTTGGTTGATGAAGCGTGCTTCACCGACCTTATATACCAAAATGTTAGGTGTAGGTTATCCATGGTTTAAGCGTTTTGTAAAATAATAGAGAGATAAAAGAATGACACTCGATAACGAATTAGAGAGCAATGCAGATTTAAAAATTCAAACTGCTGATCAATCTGAAAAAGCAGAAGTAAAAGTAAAGAAAAAAAATAACGCAGATAAAGAACTTAAAGTCGAACAATCACAAAAGGTGTATGACACGGTTGTTGTTGGTGCAGGTATTTCCGGTATCGCTGCGGCATATAAAATGAATCAGGCAGGATATCGCGACTACATTGTGCTGGAAAAAGCGAACCGAGTTGGTGGTACATGGCGCGATAATAATTATCCAGGATGTGGATGTGATGTTCCTTCAGCCTTATATTCTTTTTCCTTTTCGCCAAGTCACAAATGGAGTCATTTGTTTGCCAAGCAGCCAGAAATCTTAAGTTATCTTGAGGAAGTGGTTGAGAAGCATCAACTGACTGAAAAAATCCAATTTAATCATGAATTAAAAACAGCACGTTGGGATAACGAGAAGGCGCAGTGGTCGTTAGAAACTTCTCAAGGAAAGTATCTAGCAAAAACGGTAATCTTTACAACGGGACCGATTACTGAGCCATCATTTCCAAAAATTAAGGGCATAGAAAGTTTCAAGGGGGTAATGTTTCACTCTGCAAGATGGAATCATGAGTACGATCTGAAAGGTAAACGTATTGCTGTTATTGGTACAGGTGCTTCAGCGATTCAATTTATTCCTCAGGTTCAGCCATTAGCGAAAGAACTCTTTGTGTTTCAGCGTACAGCACCTTGGGTGTTGCCAAAAGCTGATATGAATTTGAATGATCAAGCGAAATCACTGATCCAGAAATTTCCCGTGATTCAATCCACTTGGCGGAGCAGTATTGCCCAAATTTTAAATGGCATTAACTTTGGTTTGCGTAATCCGAAAGTGCTGAAGCCTGTGAATTTCTTAAGCAAACAATTATTGAAGTTGCAAATTCAAGATGATGAATTAAGAAAAAAAGTCACACCAAATTTTGATATTGGCTGTAAACGTCTTTTATTTGCCAACAATTACTATCCAGCATTGCAACATGATAATGTGAAACTAATCAATGAGGGATTGGTTGAGATTGATGGGAATACGGTTGTTGCGGCCAATGGTGAGCGTCATGAAGTGGATGTCATCATTTGGGGTACAGGTTTTGAGGTATCGCATCCGCCAATTGGTAAGCGCATTTATGATATGGATGGGAAGCTCTTAGCGGATCGTTGGAAAAATAGTTCACCAGAAGCTTATTTAGGTGCAAGTATTACCAATGTACCAAATGCATTTTTGGTGTTAGGACCAAATATTCTGGTTTATGACTCATTTATTGGTATTGCTGAAGCTCAATTGGATTATATTCTTGATGGTCTACTAAAGATCAAAAAGCAAAACATTAACAAGCTTGTGATTAAAGACGACGTTGTTAAGCGACATAATCAATTGGTTCAAAAGCATCTTAAAACTACTGTATTTAATGCAGGGGGCTGTAAGAGTTACTATTTGGATGAAAATGGTCGTAACTTTGCAGCATGGCCATGGTCTCTTGCAAAATTAAAACAGCAGTTAAGCTCATTAAATTTGGATCATTATTCACAACACTGATCAAAAAAGCCTGATTTAATCAGGCTTTTTTTTGTTTGTAGATATTCTAGATATACGAGGTTTCTATTTCATTAGGGCTGAAAACAATATTTTGTTGTTAATCAGATAATAAAAAACCACCCAAAGGGTGGTTTTTTGACTGTCGACGCAGTTCGAATTAACGAACGATATCGCGTTGAACTTCGCCAGTGTAAAGTTGACGAGGACGTCCAATCTTGTATGGGCCGCTGTGCATTTCTAACCAGTGGCTGATCCAACCAACAGTACGTGCAAGTGCGAAGATTACAGTGAACATTTCTGTTGGGATACCAATCGCTTTAAGGATGATACCTGAATAGAAGTCAACGTTTGGATAAAGGTTACGCTTGATGAAGTATTCATCAGAAAGTGCGATACGCTCCAATTCCATTGCTAAAGCTAACTGTGGATCATTGATACCTAAAGCACCAAGAACTTCATCACAAGTTTCTTTCATTACTTTAGCACGTGGATCGAAGTTTTTATAAACACGGTGACCGAAGCCCATAAGTTTAACTTCTTTAGTCTTCACTTTTTCCATGAAGCCAGCAACGTTTTCTACAGAGCCGATTTCATCAAGCATCTTAAGAACAGCTTCGTTTGCACCACCGTGAGCAGGGCCCCAAAGTGCAGAGATACCAGCAGCGATACATGCATACGGATTAGCACCAGTAGAACCAGCTAAACGTACTGTAGACGTAGAAGCATTTTGTTCATGGTCAGCATGAAGCGTGAAGATACGATCCATTGCTTTTGCAAGAATAGGGTTAACTTTGTAATCACGATCTGCTGGAGTAGCAAACATCATGTACAAGAAGTTTTCTGCATAGCTTAAGTCATTACGTGGGTAAACGAATGGTTGACCAACAGTATACTTGTAGCTCCACGCAGCAAGGGTAGGAATTTTAGCAATCAAACGGATCGCAGTAATTTCACGGTGATCAACATTTTCGATATCAAGGTTGTTGTGATAGAACGCTGATAACGCACCAACAACACCAACCATAATAGCCATAGGGTGTGCATCACGGCGGAAACCGTTATAGAAGCGGCTAACTTGATCGTGAACCATAGTGTGGTTACGAACTTTAGCGTCAAACTCTTCTTTTTGCTCAGCTGTAGGAAGCTCACCATTTAATAATAAGTAGCAAGTTTCTAAATAATCAGCTTTAGTAGCCAGTTGGTCGATTGGATAACCACGGTGTAATAGAACACCTTTATTACCATCGATAAATGTGATTTTAGACTCGCAAGACGCTGTAGCCATAAAACCAGGATCAAAAGTGAAGTGACCTGCGGCCAATACATCTTTAACGTCGATTACATCTGGGCCCAATGTGCCGCTGTAAATTGGTAATTCAATTTCTTTGCCATCAAGCTGTAATACGGCTTTTTTGCCAGTTGCTTCAGACATTCAATAGATCTCCTGTCCTGGTGAATGTTTTATCTAACCCGAAATAATCTGTTGTAATCCGTGAGTTAGACGGTTTCAAAATTTGCTCTAAGCTTAGTGAGTAGTCAAAAATTGTCAATTATACTTATGGATAAAAATGACGACCTAAAGTGACTGGTTCTAAACTCAGTTAATCAGTAGGAATTTATCTGCTTTTCACTAGCGCCGCCGTATAATAAGACAATTTCAACGGTAGTGGCATAAAAAAAAAGACAAAAACGTGCATATTTTGATGATTTAAACCAAGTAATGCTTGATTATTAATACCTTTTATCAATATGTTAAAGGTTGTGAAAAGCGATTGTTTATAGAATTTGTCAGTTTTTTTAAGATGATAGACTGAATAAATACACCAAAAATGACAATGAAATATTTTTTTTCACTTTATTTACTAATTGATTAAAAAGTGTCTAATTTATAATGTTTCATTAGATTTTAAGTGGTGAGCTCAACATTAGAAAATGAAGTTTATTTTGTAATTAATTTATAAGTGCATATGATTTTTATCCTTTTTTACATTTGAAATTACTCAATTCAATTAGATAAAAAAACAATGACCATGTGAGCAATATTCATTTTTCTAATTAGTTTTAAAAGTACAAATTATTTGAGATTTAATTTTCTTTAAGTTTTTGAAAAATAAAATAAATATTATATTTCTTAAAAAAATATATTTTTGTAGTGAGTTGTGCTTTAGTCTAATTAAGACAAATCGAACATTTGAGTTCAGTAACACTAAATTAAAATAAATTGATATAAATATTAATGGCTTAGTGTTTGTATTTAAATAGAGAGATGACTTAACTGTAAGAAAGTAGATGTAAATGATTCTTATTTAAAAATATTTTATGGTTGACGCCTGCTTCGTAGGTTTGTAATTTGAAATTGCACGTTTTATAATTCCGTGTCGTATAAAGGTTTAGACAATTTATTTGTCTAACAAATGCCAGCTTTCCTTCGAATTAATTCCAACAAACTCCGGATGGAGTTTTTAACTACAGGATGCCCGCTGTGAAAAGCAACAGACCTGTCAATTTGTCCATGGGTCAAGTTTTAGACGTAAACTTAAAATCCCCTGTGGCTATTGCATCTATTTTACACCGTCTTTCAGGTGTCATCGTATTTTTACTCGTACCAGTTCTTTTATGGATCTTAGACAAATCATTGTCTTCTCCTGAGGGCTTTGCACAAGTTCAAGCTATTTTTGATAGCTTTATCGTGCGCTTTATCGTATGGGTATTTGTCGCTGGCTTAATCTACCACTTCATCGCAGGTATCAAGCATTTGCTTGCTGATATGGGTATCGCTGAAGAGTTACAAAGTGGTCGTGTAGCAGCAACAATCGCATTAATTTTATCTGCAATTGGTATCGTTGCATCATTTGTATGGATCGTACTCTAATGAAAAGTGCTACTGGTTTAACGGGTTCAGGTTCTCGCGATTGGTTTATCCAGCGTGTAAGTGCTGTAGTTTTAGCTGTTTATACTGTTGTGGTGTTTGGTTGGATCCTTTGTAATGGTGGTTTCAACTTCGAACAGTGGTACGGCTTTATGATGACATTACCGATGAAGATTTTATCTTTATTGGCAGTCTTATCTCTTGTTGCACACGCATGGATTGGTATGTGGCAAGTATTCACTGACTATGTGACGACTCGTCAAATGGGTCCATCAGCATCAGGTTTACGCCTTGTACTGACTTCAGCAGTTATTATTGCTGTATTTGCATATGCGATCTGGGCAATCCAGATTTTTTGGGCGAATTGATAGGAAACAATCATGGGCGCTATAAACCCTAAAGAAGATTATACAAATATTCCACACGAAACTTTCGATGCTGTCATCGTTGGTGGTGGTGGTTCTGGTATGCGTGCTTCTTACCAACTTGCTCAAGCTGGTTTGAAAGTTGCGGTATTGACTAAAGTATTCCCAACGCGTTCTCACACTGTAGCTGCACAGGGTGGTATTGGTGCTTCTCTTGGTAACATGCAAGAAGATAACTGGCACTACCATTTCTATGACACAGTAAAAGGTTCTGACTGGTTAGGTGACCAAGACGCAATTGAGTTTATGACTCGTGAAGCGCCACAAGTTGTATATGAACTTGAACATCTAGGTATGCCATTTGATCGTAACGCTGACGGCACAATTTACCAACGTCCATTCGGTGGTCACTCTGCGAACTATGGTGAAAAAGCAGTTCCTCGTGCTTGTGCTGCTGCCGACCGTACAGGTCACGCACTTCTTCACACGCTTTATCAAAGCAACGTGAAAATGGGTACACAATTCTTCGTAGAATGGATCGCGCTTGATTTGATCCGTAATGAAGCAGGTGATGTACTTGGTGTTACAGCAATTGACCAAGAAACAGGTAAAATTGCAGTATTCCAAGCGAAAGCAACATTGTTCGCAACGGGTGGTGCTGGTCGTGTTTACCGCGCATCTACAAACGCATATATCAACACTGGTGATGGTCTTGGTATGGCTGCTCGTGCAGGTATTCCATTACAAGATATGGAATTCTGGCAATTCCACCCAACGGGTGTTGCAGGCGCAGGCGTATTGTTAACTGAAGGTTGTCGTGGTGAAGGTGCAATCCTTCGTAACAAAGACGGCGAACCGTTTATGGAGCGTTATGCTCCAACTTTGAAAGACTTGGCACCACGTGACTTCGTATCACGTTCTATGGACCAAGAGATCAAAGAAGGCCGTGGTTGTGGTCCTAAAGGTGATTATATCCTTCTTGATATGACGCACTTGGGTGCTGATACGATCATGAAACGTCTTCCATCTGTATTTGAGATTGGTAAGAAGTTCGCGAACGTTGACATCACAAAAGAGCCAATTCCTGTTGTACCAACAATCCATTACCAAATGGGTGGTATTCCAACTAACATTCATGGTCAAGTTGTTGTTCCTGAATCGCGTGAAACTACTCCGCTAGAAGCACATTACGACAAAGACAGCGATACTTATTCTACCAATGCTGCGGATCGCAATTTCACTAAACCAGTGAAAGGTTTCTATGCGATTGGCGAATGTTCATGTGTGTCTGTACATGGTGCTAACCGTTTAGGTACAAACTCATTGCTTGACTTAGTTGTATTTGGTAAAGCTGCTGGCGAACATATCATTGACTATGTGACTAAGCATCACGGTGATGAATATGCGCCGCTTCCAACAACTGTGCTTCAGCAAACTGTCGAGCGTATCCGTCGCTTAGATGAGTCAACTTCTGGTGAGAATGCGCAAGAAGTTGCTGATGCAATTCGCGATATCGTTCAAGATCATGCAGGTGTATTCCGTACAACTGAACTTCTTGAAAAAGGTGTGAAAGAGATTCTGGCACTTGAGCCTCGTATCCGTAATATCCACTTAAAAGACAAATCAAAAGTATTTAATACTGCGCGTATTGAAGCACTTGAAGTGGAAAACTTATACGAAGTTGCAAAAGCAACCTTAATCTCTGCTGCTGCACGTAAAGAATGTCGTGGTGCGCATACTGTTGTAGATTTTGAAGAATCTCCAGATCATCCAGCATATCCTTACGGCCGTCGTGATGATGAGTGGATGAAGCATACTTTATGGTTCTCTGCTGATAACCGTCTTGAGTACAAGCCAGTACGTTACAAGCCTTTATCAGTTGATGCTATTCCACCTAAACCACGTACATTCTAATTGGGAGAAGTAAGATGAGTAGAGGTACTCGTACATTTAATATCTACCGCTACGATCCTGATAAGGATAAAGCACCGTACATGCAAACATTCAAGCTTGAGTTGACTGATAAGCACCGTATGTTGCTTGATGCGCTACTTGCATTGAAAGTTCAAGACGAAACTTTAACGTTCCGTCGTTCATGCCGTGAAGGTATTTGTGGTTCAGATGGTGTAAACATCAATGGTAAAAATGGTTTAGCGTGTCTTTGGAACCTAAACGATTTGCCAGAAGTAATTACTATTCGTCCATTACCAGGTCTTCCAGTAATCAAAGACTTGGTTGTAGACATGAATCAGTTCTATGATCAGTATGACAAAATTCAACCGTTCTTGATTAATAATCAACCTGCACCACCTAAAGAGCGTTTACAATCTCCAGAAGAGCGTGAGCATCTTGATGGTTTGTATGAATGTATTCTTTGTGCATGTTGTTCAACGTCTTGCCCATCATTCTGGTGGAACCCTGATAAATTCTTGGGTCCTTCAGCATTGTTGAATGCATATCGTTTCATTATTGATTCGCGTGATACTGCTACTCAAGACCGTTTGGCTCGTTTAGACGATCCTTTCAGTTTATTCCGTTGTAAAGGTATCATGAACTGTGTATCAGTATGCCCTAAAGGTCTAAATCCAACAAAAGCGATTGGTCACATTCGTAGCATGTTGTTAGATCAAGCTGGATAATGCTGTTCCAAAAAAAAGCACACTTAGGTGTGCTTTTTTTTTAATCAAAACTTGATGTTAAATTTAGTTTTCGAGATATTTTGGTTGAAGTGGTTAGATTTGCCCCAATCATAAAAAAATATGCACTTTAGGGATAAATGAAAACGTTTTGCATCTGCAAATATCTTTTTAAAATGTTAAGATATCGGTTTTATGATCCAAGTTGCATGTATTTAAATCTATAATTTTAGGCTTTAGTCTAATAATTATGAATTTTAATAGAATTTATCTAAATGCACCTTATATTATCTCAATGGTTTATAGTTGTATTTAGCTAATTTATGAATGGTATGTGTCAATAAAATCAGTTTGAAGTGAAGTTCATGGTAGGATTTGAACAAAATTTTTAGCATGAATATTATTCAATCTGTACATTAAATCAACATTTTGGTGGTTTGGTGTTAAGCTGAAAGCAGGGATAATGAAATTGAAAAGTTGCTTTAGAAAAGACTAATATTTTTATTTTTTTCTAAGTCAATTTGCAAAAATTGCTCGGTAATTTTATCGAGTATAAAGATGAGTGATGATGCCAATGAGGGCGTTATGATTCGTCATTGGTATTAGAAACTCTCTAATGCTATACGCCCCATGGTCTTTTGTACCAGATGGGTGAATGTCAATTTACCGATTTGGCATTATCAATCATGGGCGAGCTTAGAAAGCTCCCTGTAATGTTTTGCAATAGGAAATGGGTCCACAAATGCAAGAAGTTGCTGACGCATTGCGTCTTGACACTGAACTTTCCGCTGACAGTGCAGCGTATATTGAAGAACTTTATGAGCAGTATTTAGTTGCTCCAGAATCAGTCGGTGCTGATTGGCAAGAATACTTTGGTAAGTTCCCAAAAGGGGATCAACCACACAGCAATGTACGTGAGCAATTCCTTTTATTGGGTCGTAACTCAAACCGTATTCAGCCTGTCGTTCAAAGTTCAGTTAGTTCTGAGCACGAGCGTCGTCAGATTGGCGTATTACAATTAATCGCTGCATACCGTAACCGCGGTCATCAAAAAGCAAAATTAGATCCATTAGGTTTGGCAAAACGAGAAGAAGTGCCTGATCTTGATCTAGCGGCTCATGGTTTAACCAAATCTGACTTAGATACTGTATTCAATACAGGTAATCTTGCAATTGGCAAAACTGAAGCAACTTTAGGTGAAATGGTCAATGCGATGGAGGCGACGTATTGCGCTTCTATTGGTGTTGAATATATGCACATTGTTGACACTAAAGAGAAACGTTGGATTCAACAACGTCTTGAAGGTGTGAAAGGTCAATTTGGTTTTTCAGCAGAACAAAAGAAACATGTTCTTGAACGTTTAACTGCAGCTGAAGGCTTAGAGAAATACTTAGGCAATAAGTATGTTGGTGCTAAGCGCTTTGGTGTGGAAGGCGGTGAATCTTTCATTCCGATGGTTGATGCTGTTATTCAACGCGCAGGTTCTGTGGGATGTAAAGAAGTTGTGATCGGTATGCCACACCGTGGTCGTCTCAACTTGCTTGTCAATATCATGGGTAAAAACCCAGCAGATCTTTTCGGTGAATTTGAAGGTAAATCACTTCACAAGAAAGGTTCTGGTGACGTTAAGTATCACCAAGGTTTCTCGTCAAACGTAATGACTCCAGGTGGCGAAGTTCATTTGGCATTGGCATTTAACCCATCACACTTAGAAATCGTAGGGCCTGTAGTTGAAGGTTCAGTACGTGCTCGTCAAGTTCGTCGTAAAGACATTGGTGGTGATGATGTATTACCAGTAATCGTACATGGTGATGCTGCATTTGCTGGTCAAGGTGTGAACCAAGAAACCTTCCAAATGTCACAAACACGTGGTTATACGGTAGGTGGTACAGTTCATATTGTTGTCAATAACCAAGTTGGTTTTACAACATCAGATCCACGTGATGCACGTTCTACTGAATACTGTACTGATATCGCGAAAATGATTCAGGCACCAATCTTCCATGTGAATGGTGATGATCCTGAAGCTGTATTGTTTGTTGCTCAACTTGCACATGATTTCCGTCATACTTTCCGTAAAGACGTTGTTATCGATATGTTCTGTTACCGTCGTCGCGGTCACAATGAAGCAGATGAGCCAGCAGCAACTCAGCCAATGATGTATCAAGTCATTAATAAGAAAACGACGACTCGTGCATTATATGCTGACAAATTAGTACAAGAAGGTGTAATTGATCGTGCGACTGCAGATCAGATGATCGAAGATTACCGTGCTGATTTAGAAGCAGGTAAACATGTTGCTAATGCACTTGTACTTGAACCGAATAAAAAAATGTTCGTTGACTGGACGCCATACTTAGGTCACGAATACACTGACGTTTGGGATACTACTTTCCCTGAAGAGCGTTTAAAAGAACTTGGTCGCAAAATGCGTGAGCTTCCTGAAGGCTTCGTGATGCAGCGTCAAGTTTCTAAGGTGATCGATGATCGTCTTAAAATGCAAACTGGTGAAATGCCATTGAACTGGGGTGCAGCTGAGACTCTAGCTTATGCTTCGTTATTGGACGAGGGTTATCTTGTTCGTTTAACTGGTGAAGATGTTGGTCGTGGTACATTCTCGCATCGTCATGCGAAGCTTCATAACCAAGTAGACGGTTCGACGTATATTCCACTTTGCCATATTAAAGAAAATCAACCGCGTACAGCGATTTATGACTCATTATTGTCTGAAATGGCAGTATTGGCATTCGAATATGGTTATGCAACAACTCTACCTAAGAGCTTAATTATTTGGGAAGCACAATTTGGTGACTTCGCGAACTGTGCTCAAGTTGTTATTGACCAATTCATTGCTTCTGGTGAGACAAAGTGGGAGCGCGTTTGTGGTTTAACGATGCTTCTTCCACATGGTTTTGAAGGTCAAGGCCCAGAACACTCATCTGCACGTTTAGAGCGTTTCTTACAGCTATGTGCTGAAGAAAACATGCAAGTGATGACGCCTACAACTCCTGCACAGATTTTCCATGCTTTACGTCGTCAGGCGATTCGCCCAATTCGTAAACCAATGATTATCATGTCTCCAAAGTCATTATTACGTCACAAATTAGCGGTATCTAATCTTGATGAATTGGCGAACGGAACTTTCCAAACTGTGATTGATGAAGTTGATAACATTAATAAGTTGGATGTGACTCGTGTAGTGCTTTGCGGTGGTAAGGTTTATTACGATTTACTTGAAAAACGTCGTGAAAATGAATTGAACAACACTGCTATTGTTCGTGTTGAACAATTGTACCCATATCCAGAAGCACGTTTAGCGGAAGTACTTGCACAATATCCAAATATGAAAGAGCTTGTTTGGGCGCAAGAAGAACCGAAGAACCAAGGCGCATGGTTATTCATCGCACCACGTTTATACGAAGGTGTTATGAAGTCAGGTCAAAAAATTCAAATCAGCTATGCAGGACGTGAAGCATCTGCTGCACCGGCTTGTGGCTCACCATATTTACATGCAAAACAACAAGCACAACTCGTTAACGAAGCGCTTGCGATCGTAGCAGAATAATCAGGAGAATCTTAAGAATGGCAACCGAAATTAAAGCACCGGTATTCCCAGAGTCAGTTGCAGACGGAACAATTGCAACTTGGCACAAACAACCAGGTGAAGCGGTATCACGTGATGAAGTGATCTGTGATATCGAAACGGATAAAGTTGTACTTGAAGTTGTTGCTCCTGCAGATGGTACGATTGCAAATATCATCAAAGGCGAAGGCGACACAGTTCTTTCTGATGAAGTAATTGCTACATTTGAAGCAGGTGCTGTTTCTGGTGCTTCTCAAACTCAAGCTGTTCAATCTGAAGAGAAAGTTGAACAAGCTGCGGCTGCTACAGAAGCGGGTGCTGCTCCGGTTGTTGAACGTGCTCAAGCTCCTGTTCAAGACCAAGCTCCAGCTGTTCGTAAGGCATTAACTGAAACTGGTATCAATGCATCAGAAGTTTCAGGTACAGGTCGTGGTGGCCGTATCACTAAAGAAGATGTGGCGAATCACCAATCTAAACCTGCTGCTCCTGCTGCTGCACCATTAAGCGTAGCTGTAGGTGAGCGTATTGAAAAACGTGTTCCTATGACACGTCTTCGTAAGCGTGTGGCTGAGCGTTTACTTGCTGCAACGCAAGAAACAGCAATGTTAACGACGTTCAACGAAGTCAACATGAAGCCAATCATGGACATGCGCGCTCAGTACAAAGATGCTTTTGAAAAGCGTCATGGTGCTCGTTTAGGCTTTATGTCATTCTTTGTTAAAGCTGCAACTGAAGCACTTAAACGCTACCCAGCTGTAAATGCTTCAATTGATGGTGATGATATCGTTTATCACGGTTACTATGACATCGGTGTAGCGGTATCTTCTGACCGTGGTTTAGTAGTTCCAGTATTACGTGATACTGATCGCATGAACTATGCTGAAGTAGAAAATGGTATTCGTGATTACGCATTCAAAGCACGTGATGGTAAGCTCGGCATTGAAGATATGACAGGTGGTACATTCACGATCACTAATGGTGGTACTTTCGGTTCATTGCTTTCAACACCAATTTTAAATACGCCACAAACTGCAATTTTGGGTATGCATAAAATCCAAGAGCGTCCAATGGCGGTAAATGGTCAAGTTGAAATCTTACCAATGATGTATTTAGCGCTTTCTTATGACCACCGTTTAATTGATGGTAAAGAAGCAGTAGGTTTCCTTGTAACAATCAAAGAATTGTTAGAAGAACCAGCTAAACTTATCCTTGATCTTTAATTCTAAAAAATAAATCCATGGGCTTAGAGCGATCCTCTAGGCCCATTTTTGGAGAGAAGAATGTCTCAACAATTTGATTTAGTAGTAATCGGCGGTGGTCCAGGTGGTTATGAAGCTGCTATTCGTGCAGCACAACTGGGTTTCAAAGTTGCATGTATTGAAAAGCGTATTCATAAAGGAAAACCATCTTTAGGTGGTACTTGCTTGAACGTGGGTTGTATCCCATCTAAAGCACTTTTAGACTCTTCACATCGTTATGAAGATACTGTTCATCATTTAGATGATCATGGTATTACAACGGGCGAAGTGAAATTCGATCTTCAAAAGTTACTTGCTCGTAAAGATAAAATCGTCAACCAACTTACAATGGGTATCGATGGCCTATTGAAAGGTAACGGTATTGAATGGTTGCAGGGTACAGGTAAATTATTAGCTGGTAAAAAAGTTGAGTTTGTTCCACATGAAGGTGAAACTCAAATTTTAGAACCTAAATATGTCATTCTTGCCTCTGGTTCTGTTCCTGTAAATATTCCTGTTGCTCCTGTAGATCAAGATCTTATCGTTGATTCTACCGGTGCGCTTGAATTCCAAGAAGTACCTAAACGTTTAGGTGTAATTGGTGCAGGTGTCATTGGTCTTGAACTAGGATCAGTATGGCGTCGTTTGGGTGCAGAGGTTGTTGTTTTTGAAGCAATGGATGCATTTTTACCAATGGCTGATAAAGCTTTGGCTAAAGATTACCAAAAAGTATTAACGAAGCAAGGTCTTGATATTCGTGTTGGCGCAAAAGTAGCTGGTACAGAAATCAATGGTCGTGAAGTGACAGTTAAGTACACTCAAGGTGGCGAAGACAAAACTCAGACTTTCGACAAATTGATCGTTTGCGTGGGTCGTAAAGCGTATGCAGAAGGTTTATTAGCAGAAGATTCTGGCATTAAACTTACTGAACGTGGTTTGGTTGAAGTAAATGATTGGTGTGCAACTTCTGTTGAAGGTGTATATGCAATTGGTGACTTAGTACGTGGTCCAATGCTTGCACATAAAGCAATGGAAGAAGGCGTAATGGCTGTTGAACGTATTCATGGTCACGCAGCTCAAGTGAACTATGACACGATTATTTCTGTGATCTATACACACCCTGAAGCGGCGTGGGTTGGTTTAACAGAAGAACAAGCGAAAGAAAAAGGTCACGAAGTTAAAACAGGTCAATTTGGTTTCGCAGCGAATGGTCGTGCGATGGCAGCAGGAGAAAACGCTGGTTTCGTGAAATTTGTTGCTGACGCTAAAACGGATCGTTTGCTTGGTATGCACGTGATTGGACCTGCTGCGTCTGATATCGTTCACCAAGGTATGATCGCACTTGAATTTGTATCAAGCGTTGAAGATCTTCAATTAATGACATTTGGTCACCCAACATTCTCTGAAGTAGTTCATGAAGCTGCGCTAGCAGTAGATGGGCGAGCAATTCACGCGATTCAGCGTAAACGTAAATAACACAAAAAAGAGCGGCTGAGGCCGCTCTTTTTGCATTTGGTGGTTGTTTTTGTTTGAATAATCATCTAAAACTAGAATACTAAATTTAATAAATGCCAATATTTATTGCGAAGGAAGTTTAAATATTGGTGTGTCATAAAAAGTGAAAAGTAGTAAAAGGTAAAACAATGAATTTACACGAGTATCAGGCGAAATCGCTGTTAAAAAAATATGGTATGCCAGTTCAGGAAGGCATCATCGCTACAAATGCAGAGGAAGCAGTAAAAGCATTTGAACAGCTAGGCGGCAAATTCGCTGTTATGAAAGCACAAGTACATGCCGGTGGGCGTGGAAAAGCTGGCGGCGTTAAAGTCGTTAAGTCAGCTGATGAAGCAAAAGAATATGCTTCGCAAATTATTGGTACTCGTTTAGTTACATATCAAACGGATGCAAATGGGCAACCAGTTAACAGTGTACTCGTTGCAGAAGATGTCTATCCAGTTGAGCGTGAATTGTATTTAGGCGCAGTTGTTGATCGTTCATCACGTCGTATTACTTTCATGGCTTCTACTGAAGGTGGTGTCGAAATTGAAAAAGTCGCTGAAGAAACTCCAGAAAAAATTATTAAAGTTGAAGTAGATCCATTGGTTGGCTTACTTCCTTTCCAAGCTCGTGAAGTCGCTTTTGCTTTAGAGCTGAAAGATAAACAGATTAATCAATTTGTTAAAATTATGTCTGCAGCTTATCAAGCGTTCGTAGAAAATGATTTCGCATTGTTTGAAATTAATCCATTGTCAGTCCGTGAAAATGGTGAAATTTTGTGTGTTGATGCCAAGGTCGGTATTGATTCGAATGCTTTATATCGTTTGCCAGAAGTTTCAGTTTTAAGAGATAAATCGCAAGAAAATGAGCGTGAGCTCAAGGCATCTGAGTTTGACCTTAACTATGTTGCTTTAGAAGGTAATATTGGTTGTATGGTGAATGGAGCAGGTCTTGCAATGGCAACCATGGACATCATTAAACTCTATGGTGGTCAACCAGCAAACTTCTTGGATGTAGGTGGTGGCGCAACCAAAGAGCGTGTAATTGAAGCATTCAAGATCATTTTAGCGGATCAGTCAGTACAAGGTGTGCTGATCAATATCTTCGGTGGTATTGTGCGTTGTGACATGATTGCTGAAGCAATTATTGCAGCGGTTCAAGAAGTAAATGTAACAGTGCCTGTTGTTGTTCGCTTAGAAGGGAATAATGCAGAACTAGGTGCAAAATTACTTGATGAATCTGGTCTTAAACTAATTTCTGCAAACGGCTTATCTGATGCCGCAGAAAAAATTGTTGCTGCAGTAAAAGCATAAGGAGTATCAATCATGAGCGTATTAATTAATAAAGACACTAAAGTATTGGTACAAGGTTTTACGGGTAAAAATGGTACATTCCACTCAGAACAAGCTTTGGCTTATGGTACTAAGGTTGTGGGCGGTGTGACTCCAGGTAAAGGCGGTCAAACTCATTTAAATCTACCTGTATTCAATACAATGAAAGATGCAGTGAAAGAGACTGGTGCTGATGCATCGGTCATTTACGTTCCAGCACCATTTGTATTGGATTCTATCGTTGAAGCAGTTGACTCTGGCGTTGGACTGATTGTTGTTATCACTGAAGGTGTACCAACCATTGATATGCTGAAAGCGAAACGCTATCTAGAAACCAATGGAAATGGCACTCGCTTAGTGGGTCCAAACTGTCCAGGTGTTATCACGCCGGGTGAATGTAAGATTGGTATTATGCCAGGACATATTCATCAGCCAGGACGAATCGGTATTATTTCGCGTTCTGGTACGTTGACCTATGAAGCTGTTGCACAAACTACGAAGTTAGGATTAGGTCAATCAACGTGTATCGGTATTGGTGGAGATCCAATCCCTGGTATGAATCAGATTGATGCTTTGAAACTGTTCCAAGATGATCCAGACACAGATGCAATTATTATGATTGGCGAGATTGGTGGTACAGCTGAAGAAGAAGCAGCAGAATATATCCAATCAAATGTGACCAAACCTGTTGTTGGTTATATTGCTGGTGTGACTGCACCGAAAGGTAAGCGAATGGGTCATGCTGGTGCTATTATTTCAGGTGGTAAAGGAACGGCAGAAGAAAAATTCGCTGCGTTTGAACGTGCTGGAATGGCATATACACGTAGCCCAGCTGAACTTGGTTCAACGATGCTAGAAGTACTTAAAGAAAAAGGCCTAGCTTAATGCTTTAAGTAAAAAAGCCTCCTGAGTGGAGGCTTTTTTTCATAAATAATAATAAGATATAGAAACGTAAAATTAATATGATTCAAAATTTAAAACTTTATTTACAAGCTTTGATGATTTTTTCTATTTCTGCCGTTCACGCGAATTCCTTGGATCATGATGAAAATACGAATGATCAAAATCTCATTTTTAATTTTTTTGAAGCTCAGCAAGAACTTCACTATGAGCCTGCCATAGAAGATTTAAATAGTGAACAGACCAAGATTGCAGAATTAAATGAGAAAGAATATTCGAGATTTGATGTATTGACGCATTCAATTTTTCAATCCGAACGTATTCAATTTTTTAATTTCACGGCTTTTGATCGGAATGAATTGAAGAATAAACTTGATACAGGTCATTTTGACTTATCAAATCTGGAACAATTAAGCATTACGTTTGGATATGGTGTTGAGTATTTGCTGAAACAGAATCAAACGATAGGGTACGAGTTTTTATCCTCGTTTCCCTACGATCGAGGCAGATTGATTCGGATTTTTTGGAATCAGACATTTTAAATGTCTAATCTATTTTTCGATAAAGGCCTGATTTAACTGTTCCAGCTTTGGTTTCTTTTATGAGGTGCCATGAAGAAGGTAGATTAAGTGATGACAATGGTTGATCGGCTTCGACATAAATAAATGCATCTGCTTTGAGTTTTGGGTCAATCAATGAAGCCAACTCCTCCCAAAGATTTAAACTATAGGGAGGATCTAAAAAAACTACATCGAATTGATTGTTTGAGAGTTGTTTTAGCGCGATTTGGGCAGTGCTTTGAATCAGTTTTGCATTATTCACATTTAAAAGCGCTAAGTTTGATTTTAAAAATTTATTTTGCTCTAAATTAGGTTCGATCATCGTGACATGAGCTGCCCCTCGAGATAGCGCTTCAAAACCTAATGCACCAGATCCAGCGCAAACATCTAGCACCTGCGCTTGTTGAATATCCCACATTAACCAATTAAATAAAGTTTCGCGTACACGATCTGGTGTTGGTCTTAAACCCTCAATAGTGGCAAAAGGTAATACACGGCGTTTCCATTCACCACCAATGATGCGGAGTTGATTTTTCATTTATTGACTCGTGTTACGTTGAGTGTCAGTGTTTGCATTCGTTGCATTCGTTGCATTCGTTGCATTCGTTGCATTCGTTGCATTCGTTGCACTGTTGCTGTTACGTGATGTTTGGAGTTCACGAGGAAGTGCATTTGGATCGGCTGACAAATTAGTAGATCCGCTAGGTAATTCACCAGGCTTAATGCCTGCTGTCATTAAGCCGCCGCTGACAATATGATTCATCGGCTTTATTGGCTTACGATCACGATGGAGTAACCAATAATCTAATACAGGACGTGCGAGCGCGGTTGCTCCTGAACCTCCACGACCATTTTCCCATATCACTGCAATCGCTATTTCTGGGTTGTCGGCAGGGGCGAAGCCTACAAATAAGCCGTGATCGAGTTGACGTTCAGTTAATAAAGCTTCGTTATACTTTTTACCTTGCGCAATACTCTTGACCTGAGCGGTACCTGTTTTACCCGCAATTTGATATTGCAGTCCACCACGAATCCCTTTACCTGTTCCAGATTGGATCACATCCACCATGGCATCACGCATCTTAATCCAATCTTCATCAGTACCATTGAAGGCAATTTTATAATCTGGTGCATTGTGGACTTTGAATTGCTTTGTTCCTTTGGTTTCACGCAATACATGCGGTGTAACATGGGCGCCATGATTTGCGGTAATTGCAGTTGCCATCGCGAGTTGTAAAGGGGTAGAAGTGAATGCACCTTGCCCAATACTGACTGAGATTGTTTCACCTTTGAGCCATTTAGAATTGCGAGTACGCATTTTCCATTCTGGCGAAGGATACAAGCCTGTGCTTTCGCTAGGAAGGTCTACACCCGTTTTCTCACCAAATCCAAACTGACGCATCCATGTGTTCATACGATCAATCCCCATCTGGTAAGAAAGAACGTAATAGTAAGTATCACAAGAGACAACAATGGATTTATGCATATTGACTACACCATGCCCCGTTTTTTTCCAGTCGCGGAATTTGTGAGAGTCTCCTGGTAAGTGGAAATAACCTGGATCTGAAATAGCAGTTGACCAATCGACAATACCGTAGTGAATACCCCCTAATGCAGCCATAGGCTTAATGGTAGAACCTGGTGGATAGGTCCCTTGAACTGCGCGGTTATACAACGGCTGATCTAAATTGTCACGCAGTGCACTATAGTCTGTATGACTGATACCAGTCACGAATAAATTGGGGTTGAAACTCGGACTCGAAACTAGTGCCAAAATTTCACCTGTACGTGGATCCATTGCAACAATTGCACCACGACGCCCCGCAAGTTGCTCAGCAGCTACTGTTTGGAGACCATAATCAAGTGATAAATAGAGGTCATTACCGCGTACAGAATCTTTACGCCCTAACTTCCGTAAGACATTACCAAATGCATCTGTCTCAATAGATTCAAAGCCAGGTGAACCATGCAACAGGTCTTCGTAAAATTTTTCTACGCCAATTTTACCGATCAGGTTTGTGCCTGCGTAAGCATCTTTATCAATGCTTTTAAGTTCTTTATCATTAATACGACCGACATACCCAATAACATGGGCAAATAATTCACCATGTGGGTAATAACGCGTCATTTGGGTTTCAATGGAAACACCAGGAAATTTAAACTTTACTTCGCTAAATTTAGCGATATCTGTTTCAGTTAAGTTTAGTTTAAGCGTTACACGTTCAGTCTTTTTTGCGGTTTTTACACGACTCATGAAGCGTTCAATGTCTTCTTCGCTCAAGTCAATAATCTTTCTAAGGCGTTCTACCGTGTCTTCAATATCAGGCACATCCGCTTTACTTAATGTAGCCGTAAAAACTGGATAATTGTCAGCCAGTAGAATGCCGTTACGATCAAAAATATAACCGCGGGCAGGGGAAATCGGTTGTAAACGAATTCGGTTTTTGTCCGATGCATCTTTAAACTGGTCGTAATGCACAATTTGCAAATAAGCATATCGAGACAATAGAACAAGTAAAAAAAATATTACCACGCAAATAGCAAACACCACTCGACTACGAAAAATTCGCTTTTCTTGTTGTACATTCTTCAGTGGGAACTGCTGCTTCATAGATCTTTACTTTTTTGCGGGTAAAAGCTGACTTTATATCAAAGTATTTTAACTCAGATTGACTATAAAATTTGTAAAATTAATAAATAGTTCGTATGTTATAAAAATTAAAATTTGACCAAATAGACACTAATTTTAAAGCTTGTTGTATATAAGAACGAAAATTATTCTGTTAAAGTCGAATCACTATGGATGAATAATAATATTGTTCTCAGTTTGAGAAAATGGAGAAAATAATGAGAAAAATCGTTTCCTTTGCTGTCATGATGTGGGTAGGGAATTTAGCATACGCAGATTTTTCATCGTTTTATCCTGAAGCAAAATTGAAACCAGAACAATTTTCTAAAATAAATGTGGGTGCTGGTGTTACACAACGGTTAGCGCATGGGAATTTAGAATACGTCACTCCATACGGTATTGGATACGGAAAGCTTGGCGCTTTCTTAAATGACGACCACGATGTGGGTGCTCAAGTCGGTTTTCGTTACCCAATAATTCTCGGAACTAAGGACTTAAATGGATTTTATTTAGGTGCATTTGCTGGTCATCTAAAATCAAAAACAGTCAATGGTGAAAAGGAATCTCAACTCGGTGGTGGTATAGATTTATCTTATGTCATGCTGAATAAAGAAAGAATTAGTACATTTAGTGTAGGGATAAAAGCAGGAGAGGAAATCACGCAAGGAAACCAAGTGATTTTTGAAACTAAACCAGAACTACAGTTTGCTTACACCTTAAGTGTAGGATTTTAGAAAGCTTTATGGTTTTATACCTCAAGTTCGACTGCAATTAGATATATGAATATGAGAGTCATGAA
The DNA here is from genome assembly GCF_056779855.1 of Acinetobacter sp. ANC_7654. NCBI lineage: Bacteria > Pseudomonadati > Pseudomonadota > Gammaproteobacteria > Moraxellales > Moraxellaceae > Acinetobacter > Acinetobacter sp. ANC_7654. Next base: position 173,539 of record NZ_JBWYIR010000004.1, read on the forward strand.
TGTTTGGATATGTGAGTGATTTGTGGCAAGCCTTCGTCAATCGACCTGATTTTTATGCAGTACTGAGTATTATCCCAGTAACCGCATTTGTGACTTGGGCTCACGTCTGGATGGCACTCAAGATGGTGTTTTATCCAATTAAGTTTTGGGGTTTTCACTTAGGTCCGCTTCCGGTGGGATGGCAAGGAATTGTTCCACGTAAGGCAGGACGTATATCGGGTATTATTACCGACAATACACTATCAAAACTTGGCTCCTTACGAGAGTTCTTAGATGCGATGGATCCCGAGGATACTGCTCGTATCATTGGTGAACAGGTTGGCTTTGAGTTAGAGCACTTAATTGATGAAGTGATGATGGATCGCAATGCGGTTCTATGGGAAAACTTACCTTACTCAATCAAGAGACGTATTTATGCGCAAGCACATAAGCAACTTCCAAATGTTTTGAAAGAGCTCGTAACCGAATTAACTTTAAATGTTGAGTCGCTCGTGGATATGCGTGCGATGGTAGTGAGTCAAATGGAAGGCGACCGTCAATTGATGGTCAATATGTTCCTAAAAGTGGGTCAAAAAGAAATTAACTTCATTTGGCATATCAGTGCATTAATCGGTATGTTCTTCGGTATCTTCCAAATGATCGTTTGGTTTGTGGTGCCTTGGCATTGGACTGTACCATTCTGGGCAGCAATTTGGGGCTTTTTAACAAATTGGATTGCAATTTGGATGGTATTTAATCCAGTTGAACCACACTATATACGTTATCCACAATTCTTTGAATTAACGAAAGATCGTAAATTCCCTTGGATAAAACCTGTCATTCCACGCATTGGTTCTTATAATATTCAAGGTGCGTTTATGAAGCGCCAAGAAGAAGTATCTGATGTATTTGCCCGTGTAGTGACTGAAGATTTGATTACATTGAAATCTATTATGATGGAAATGATGTATGGTGGAAAAAAAGACAAAACACGCCGTATTGTTAAACGTCATATCAATGAAATCATGGAAACACCATTGGTTCGTACATCATTACAGCTATCTTTAGGTCCAAAAGAGTATGCAAAACTCAAGACAGACTTGATCGATCGCTCAATTGAAATTACGATGGTGCCTGTATGCGACCCAGCTTTTAATGCGAGCCGCGCACAGAAAATCTATCAAATGTTTAAAGAACGTATCCGTGAATTAACCCCGCGCGAGTTTCAAAATCTATTACGTCCTGCATTCCAGGAAGACGAATGGATCTTAATTGTGCTAGGTGGGGTAACAGGTTTCTTCGCGGGTCTGATTCATTTATTTGTGGCTTTCTTATAAATAGATGCTGGATTGGTGCCTACCAAAGACATTAACCAAGTATCGTCGATATAGTTAAAATGAGGATGTTTATTTATGCGCATTATATTACTCGGACCACCTGGAGCAGGTAAAGGTACTCAAGCTCAGTTGATCTGCAAGCGCTACAATGTCCCACAAATTTCAACCGGTGATATGCTCCGTGCTGCAATTCGTGAAGGAACTGAACTCGGTCTACAGGCAAAATCTGTAATGGACAATGGTGGTCTAGTTTCTGACGAACTGATTATTGGTCTGGTTAAAGAGCGTATTGCACAACCAGATTGTGCAAATGGTTGTATCTTTGATGGTTTCCCTCGTACGATTCCTCAAGCTGAAGCTTTGGAAAAAGAAGGCATTGATATTGATCACGTGATCGAAATTGATGTGCCTGATGAAGAAATCGTTAAACGCTTATCGGGTCGTCGCCAACATCCAGCATCAGGTCGTGTTTATCATATCGTCTACAACCCACCAAAAGTGGAAGGCAAAGATGATGAAACTGGTGAAGATTTAGTTCAGCGTCCAGATGACCAAGAAGAAACAATTCGTAAGCGCTTAGGTTCGTATCATACTGAAACTGAACAGTTGGTTGGCTTTTACCAAGGGCGTGCAGCTTCAGGTGAAAATGCGCCAACGTATGATAAGTTGAATGGACTTCGTCCTATTGAAGAAGTTCAAAAAGAACTTTTTGCAATTTTAGATCAAACTAAATAACCATTATTCAGCTTTGACAAAAAAGAAGCCCTAAGTCATATTAGGGCTTCTTTTTTATGATGTTAAGGTAAACAAGTGAAAAATATTGCCATTATTTTATTGATGCTTGCATGCTTGGCAGTATTGTCTTTTTTGGTATTTATAAGTTTTAAATTACTTCGCGATAGTCAAAAACAGATGAAATTAGATAAAGAGAAAAAAGATCAAAAAAAATCTCTTGATCGTTAAACCTGTTTTAAATCGATCTGTCTTGTCGCTCCATATTCGAAACGTTCAGGCCAGTTGCACACATCACTCACAACACATTCATTGCACTTTGGCTTCCGCGCAATACAGCAATAACGTCCATGTAAAATTAACCAATGATGAGCGTCTACAATAAACTCTTTTGGAATCACTTTAACTAGACGGTGTTCAACTTCGAGTACATTTTTTCCTACCGCAAGTCCAGTACGATTACCTAATCGAAAGATGTGGGTATCAACGGCCATGGTTGGTTGACCAAAAGCGGTATTTAATACCACATTTGCAGTTTTTCGACCTACGCCCGGAAGTGCTTCTAAATCAGCACGGTTGTTAGGAACAGTACTGTTGTGTTGTTTAATCAATATTTCACAAGCTTTGATGACATTTTCAGCTTTAGAGTTATAGAGACCTATTGTTTTAATATAAGATTTTAATCCTTCTACACCTAAGGCATAGATTGCTTCAGGTGTGTTTGCTACAGGGAAAAGCTTATCTGTGGCCTTATTTACGCTTACATCAGTGGCTTGTGCTGATAAGGTCACAGCAACTAACAACTCAAAGGGTGAAGAATAATTCAGCTCTGTTTTAGGGTTTGGGCGTTGAGCTCTTAATCTTTCAAAAAAAATTTGAATTTGGTTTTTTGTCATGTTTTTTACAGTTTTAGGTGTTTTAACGTTCATTTAAACACCCTCAATTGAATTGAGTTTTTCATATAAAGTATTGAGTTGCTCTTGCTTATCGACACTCTCACGTACAGCAAGTTGTTTTTCAAGCTTTTTAATTTGTGTACGTAATTTGGCAAGTTCGATTGTAGATTTTGCATCTAATGTCTTATGAAGCGCTGTTTTTTTTATCGTTTGAATAGTAGGTACTGATTGTAATTGTTTTGAAAATTGAGCAAAAAGCGCAGTATCAATTTCAGCTTTAACGACAGGACCTTTGCGATGAAGACTGCGATTTTCCTCACGTTGAATATGAGCATAATAACGATTTCTAAGATCATTTTGTTCTAGGATGCGGGCTTGCTCATTTGGTATGGGCTGTAAATCTTCAACAAGATCGATACAGTCAACTGGACAAGGTGGTATACATAATTCGCATCCAGTACAAAGATCAGTTAACACAGTATGCATTAACTTTCCTGATCCAATGATGGCATCTACAGGGCAAGCACTGATGCATTTAGTGCAACCAATACACTCGTCTTCACGTATGATCGCTTTCATACGCTGTGGGCGACCATCAGATTGAATTGGCCAAACGCTTTCTTCAGCTTTAAGCTTAGGGCGATTCAGTAAGTGAGCAATTGCGTCAGCAACAGGTTGACCGCCAGGGACACATTTATTCGCGTCTTCTCCTTCTACAATAGCTTTAGCATAAGGTAAACAACCATCACGGTGGCCACATAGACCACATTGGGTTTGAGGTAGGAAAGCATCAACTTGTTGTATCAATGAGATTTGTGCGTGCATGTACGTTAAAACTTAATCAAGCGAAAAGGAGATCATAGGTGCGAAATATGAATGATTTTAACATGATTAGTGTTAGTTTGGGGTGCGCTGTTATGGGTCATTTATCGCGCAATAAAAGCGCCGAATAAGCATTAATTCATAATTAAAAGTAATGAATTTGATAATTTAAAATTATTAAATACTATAATTAAGTAATTGAAATTAAAAAAATATTAAAAAAAAATATGAAAACTATTGTACAGTGCCTGTAAAAGATATTTAATACTTTGCGCCAAAACTTATCAATATATTGAAATTTTGACCAATTTTGATCCATTTTCTGCTGAGGATTAAGCGTTGAAATACAACAGCCTTAACGACTTCCTAGACTACGTTAAAACACGTGATGCACATCAACCAGAATTTCTTCAAGCTGTTGAAGAGGTGATGACAAGCTTATGGCCTTTTATTGAAAAGAACCCTAAGTATGCAGCTCATGGTTTATTAGAACGTTTAGTTGAACCTGAACGTGCGATTCAATTCCGCGTTTCTTGGGTTGATGATCAAGGTCAAACACACGTTAACCGTGCGTTCCGTGTTCAGTACAACTCAGCAATTGGTCCATTCAAAGGTGGTATGCGTTTCCACCCTTCAGTGAACCTTTCAATCCTAAAATTCTTAGGTTTTGAACAGACTTTCAAAAATGCGTTAACTACACTACCAATGGGTGGTGGTAAAGGTGGTTCTGATTTTGACCCTAAAGGTAAATCAGAAGGCGAAATCATGCGTTTCTGCCAAGCACTCATGATCGAGTTATACCGTCACTTAGGTTCTGACACAGATATTCCTGCGGGTGATATTGGTGTTGGTGGCCGCGAAGTTGGTTACATGGCGGGTATGATGAAGAAGCTCAGCAATGACACTTCATGCGTATTTACAGGTAAGGGTTTAACTTTTGGTGGTTCACTAGCGCGCCCTGAAGCAACTGGTTACGGTACAGTGTATTTCGCTGAGGAAATGCTTAAGACTCGTAACGACAGTTTCAAAGACAAAGTAGTTACAATCTCTGGTTCGGGTAACGTTGCACAGTTTGCTGCTGACAAAGCAATGTATTTGGGCGCAAAAGTTGTTTCACTTTCAGATTCAGCTGGTACTGTATACATTAAAGACGGTTTAACTCCTGAGCTTTTAGCTGAAGTAATGGAGCTTAAAAACGTTCAACGTGGTCGTATCTCTGAGTTTGCAGCGAAGCATGGTTTTGAATATCTTGAAGGGCAACGTCCTTGGGGTATTAAGTGTGATATCGCACTTCCATGTGCAACACAAAATGAATTAGATGCTGATGATGCGGATAAATTGCTTGCAAATGGTGTGATTTGCGTAGCTGAAGGTGCAAATATGCCTTCTACACTTGCAGCAGTTGAAAAATTCGTTGAAGCAAAAATTCTATATGCTCCAGGTAAGGCATCCAATGCAGGTGGTGTTGCAACTTCTGGTCTTGAAATGTCTCAAAATGCGCTTCGTTTAGGTTGGTCTTTCGAAGAAGTAGATGAGCGTTTACATGCAATCATGAAAGAAATTCACCGTAACTGCGTAAAATTCGGTACTCAAGAAGATGGTACTGTGAATTATGTAGATGGTGCGAACATTGCTGGTTTCGTAAAAGTTGCTGATGCGATGTTAGCTCAGGGTGTATTCTAAGAATATATTCAAAAATAAAAAAACCGAGGCTTAGCCTCGGTTTTTTATTCTTTATAAAGAACCTTTTACAGCTTCACGCTCTACAGCCATATCAAAAATATAAGCATACTTTGATTGATCTGCAGCAGGATTTTTAATTTCATAACGTTTTACACGAATGATTTGACGTTCATTCGGACTATGTGAAAAACCTTCAATTTGATCGTAGAATAAAGTCCAGTCTTTATCGACTTGCGTTTTAATACCACTATCGTTGTATTTTATTTCTCTGACTTGTAGACAAGTTTGGGGAGCTACACCAGTACATTGTTTAGTTTCTGGCGAAATTTCAAGAAATATGGTTTCACCTTGAGTTTTGTATTTGGTTTCAGGTGTCATTTTACCCGTGAAGATAATCTTTTCACCATTCGGCTGTACCAAAGTCAACGTTGGATTATCACGATCATTTAAATTAAGCACGAAAGGAACAGCAGCTTGGGAAAATAGATTTCCAGCAAAGCGTTCTTGTTCGGCAGCCAAACCATTACATCCCTTCATGGTAGATGCAAGTTGAGCAGCTACGATAGTATTGTTTTTTAGCTCAAACCCGCCAAATAAAGTATTGCAGCTCGTATGAATTGAAAGTTTTTTATCAGCGGTGAAGTTTAAAGTGATTGGTTGAGGCGCATTTTGTGGATTGGCTTGCCATTGGTATGCAGCGAGAGTTTGATCAGTATTTTGTTGTTGAAGCACAGACACAGCTAAATCCCCAGCTTTTTGTAGATCAGAAGTCTGACACGCAGCAAGTGTGATAGGCAAAATAGCCAAGGTAATTAATTTTAATTTCATAACAAGCTTTCTAAATTGTATTGATCCGAGGAAGGATAACGCAGGAGATCTAAAAAATTATGGATACATTCTGCACTTTTCAGTATCAAAATGTATCCATTGATCGATGATTATTTCGTGATTGTCATTTAAAAAATGATATTTTATTTTCTCTCAATCAAAGCGATAAATATCCATTCCTAAAGCTCCCATGGTAAAACTACTATGTACAATGCTAAAACGATCACCAGTGCCCATAGAGAAAAATAAAGGTGCAAAGTGTTCTATCGTAGGGTGGTTACGATGAACATGAGGAATCGTATTCCACGCTAAAATAGCAGGATAATCCGAATGAGTGAGCTGCTGCACCACGTAGTTTCTAAAAGTTGATGCCCATTCTGGAACTTCACTCGTTTCACCATGCCAAGCAAGCTCTCTTAAATTATGAGTAATGCTTCCCGAGCCAATTAATAATATTTGCTGATCTCTTAATGGAGCGAGAGCTTGACCAATTTTAAATATCGCTTCAGCAGACATCGTCATGGGTAAAGAGATTTCGACTACGGGGATATCAGCTTCTGGATACATATGTAATAAAGGCATCCATACGCCATGATCACGAGGTCGTGTACTATTGGCATGTGCAGTAATTTGTGCCTCAGCGAATAAGTTTAAAACTTGTTCAGCAACATCTGGAGCACCAGGGGCAGGATAGCGAATTTCATAGAGTGCATCTGGGAAACCTCGAAAATCGTGCCATGTTTCAGGTCTGGTCCCCGTACTTACTTCGAGTGCATTGCTTTCCCAATGCGCAGACATGACGATTATCGCTCTAGGTTTGGGCAAATTGAGACTCAAGCGATGTAAAGCTGGACCAACCTGTTCAGGATTCAAAGCCAGCATTGGAGAGCCATGTGATATGAATAAGCCAGGTAGCGTTTGAATAGTCATGAGGGTGGTTCCATTCTTAGATGTATGAGGTGATCATCGCAAATTTTAGAAGTCAGAGTAACCATTTAAATTTGAACATCATGTTGCAAATTCGGAACGATTATCCAGCACGATGGTACGGATGGTTATGATTAATGCTCATGGCACGGTAAAGTTGTTCAATCAACAGAATGCGAACCATAGGGTGGGGTAGCGTTAATTTAGATAAAGACCAGTGCCAAGCAGCAGCTTTACGAACTGCATCAGAATGTCCATCAGGTCCACCAATCGCGAGCACAACATCATTCCCTTCAAGCATCCAACCTTTCATGGTTTCAGCTAATTTTTCTGTACTAAACTCTTTTCCTCCCACTTCAAGTGCAATTAAAAGTTCATTTCCTTTCAGTGCATTTAAAATGCTATCGCCTTCGATATTACGGTATTTTAAAATATCAGCTTCAGAGTCATTCTTTCCGCGTTTCGCCATAGGAAGCTCAACAATTTGAGTTTGTACAAAAGGTTGAATTCTTTTGAAATAATCTTCAAAACCAGTAAGAACCCATGCTGGCATTTTTTGACCAATGGTCAAGATACGAATTTTCATGAAAATGTGTCACTAGAAGTTTCACGATATTATACATTTCAAAGTGATGAATTTATAAAATCAAAAGTTAAAACATAATGAGTTGTTAAATTTGCATCCATTGATATCTTATAAAAAAAGAGAGCCTAAGCTCTCTTTCTTCACTTAAAAGACCGATTAGTGTCGTGCAGATTTTGATTCGTCAACTGCTTTCACAATGGGTGTTTTTACTAATGGTTTAGGCATAGAGGTTAATGCTAGTGGTAAAATTTCATCAATTGATTTTACAACTTTGATATCTAAACCTTCTTTCACATTATCAGGAATTTCGACTAAATCACGTGCATTTTCCTGTGGAATAAAGACCATTTTTACACCGCCACGATGTGCAGCCAGTAATTTTTCCTTTAAACCACCAATACGCATTGCACGGCCACTCAAGCTAGTTTCACCAGTCATTGCAATATCAGGTCGAATCGCAATGCCAGTAAACGCTGAAACTAATGCTGTCGTCAAAGCAAGACCAGCTGAAGGACCATCTTTAGGCGTAGCGCCTTCAGGTAAGTGCACGTGAATATCGGTTTCTTCAAAGCGAGTAGAATCGATACCCAAAGCATCAGCTCGTGTACGCACTACGGTCATCGCTGCAGTAATAGACTCCTTCATAACATCACCTAAAGAACCAGTGGTTACAAATTTGCCTTTACCTTTCATTGCTGCAACTTCAATTGTCAGTAGTTCACCACCAACTGAAGTCCAAGCTAGACCATTAACACGACCGACTTGAGCTTCTTCTTCCGCCATACCAAAATCGAATTTATGCGGCCCTAAGTAGTCAGGTAGATTTGCCGAATTAACTTCAATTTGAAGATTTTTCGCTTTTTTACTAACCGCTTCTTTAACCACTTTACGTGCGATTTTAGAGACTTCACGCTCTAAACTTCGAACACCAGCTTCACGTGTATAGCGTTGTACGATATCTCGAATTGCTTCTTCGTGTACACTTAATTCCTTAGCACGTAAGCCATTATTCTTGATTGCTTTAGGTACTAAGTAACGCTCAGCAATATTGATTTTCTCTTCCTCTGTATAACCAGGAAGGCGAATGACCTCCATACGATCTAACAAAGCTTCAGGTATATTCATACTGTTTGCAGTACAAATAAACATGACTTCAGATAAATCAAGATCAAGATCGAGATAGTGATCGTTGAATTTGTGATTCTGTGAAGGATCAAGCACTTCTAACAAGGCAGATGCAGGATCACCACGATGATCTTGAGCCATTTTGTCAATTTCATCGAGTAGGAATAAAGGGTTTTTTACACCGACTTTAGAAAGTGATTGCACAATCTTACCTGGCATCGCACCAATATAAGTTCTGCGATGTCCACGAATCTCAGCCTCATCACGAACACCACCAAGTGCCATTCGAACGAATTCGCGACCTGTTGCTTTAGCTACAGACTCACCTAATGAGGTTTTACCTACACCAGGAGGACCTACGAGACACAATACTGGTCCACGTAGTTTTTTTACACGTGACTGAACAGCAAGATATTCAACGATACGTTCTTTAACTTCATCCAAACCATAATGATCAGCATCAAGAATATCTTGAGCTTTAGCAAGATTGATACTTACTTTGCTCGCCTTATTCCATGGTGTATCTAAAATAGTTTCGATGTAATTACGAACTACGGCTGCTTCACTCGATGCAGGCTGCATTGCTTTGAGCTTACGGAATTCACCTTCTGCTTTTTTACGAACATGCTCAGGAAGATCCGCTTCAGCTAAGCGTTTTTCTATCTCAGCAATGTCATCTTCAGCACCGCCATTCATGTCAGAAAGTTCACGCTGAATAACTTTCATTTTTTCATTTAGAAAATATTCGCGCTGATTCTTTTCCATTTGACGTTTTACATTGTCATGTAAATTTTGCTCAATCTGTTGTTCTTCAGACTGTTGAAGCAAATAAGTCATTAACTCTTGTAAATGAGCTTCAAATTCATCGTGTTCGAGGAATTTTTGTTTCACTTCGATATTTAACGGCACGCGTGTTGCGACGAAGAACATGAGTTGCAATAAATCATCGATTTTATTTGCAGCATTAATTAACTCACGCGCATTACGTAGTTTTGCTTCAGCGTATTGGCTGAAAAGACCACGTAATTCTTCGAGGCGAGTTTGTTGAGTTGCCGATTCCATACGGATCGTCATTGGGCTAAGGCTGTGCTCAGCTTCTAAATAATCGTTTTGATCGTAAATATTAATCAATTTAGAGCGATAAATACCCTCGATTAAAACCTTAATGCAGTTTTCATCGTTCTCATGATTTACGACTTGCACAATCTTCGCGACAGTACCGTATTGATATAAATTGTCGTGATCAATTTCTTCTGTAAGAGAATCTTGTTGAGCTACTACAAAAACTAAATTGTCACTGTTACGAGCTACATCAACTGCTTTAATCGATTTTTCACGGCCGACAAAAAGCGCAATTTGCATGTGTGGATAAACCACAACATCACGCAAAGCTAATAGCGGTAACACGCTAGGGGTCTGAAGTTCTAAGTTTTCTTCATTCATAATAATATCAGTCATGAGCACTCCTAATGAGTGACAACGGTGTTGCCATATTTTTATAGTGATGTGTAATTTAAAAAATACAAGGGTGAAAATCGATAAAATTCGATTTATTTCTACTAATCTTGATAAATTCAGTTGGATTTAGGGTGAATTAATATTCTCCGTTTGAATTTTAATCGTTTTTTAGGGGTGATTAACTCATCTAATGGCTGATCCCAAGGCTGGCGATTTAAAGGATCTAAAATTAATTGAAAGTCATGCGCTAAACCGATGCGATAGGGGTGATTGCTCGCATGCTTTAACGTTCTATCATAAAAGCCACCTCCCATACCCATACGTGTTCCATGATGATCACACGCAACAAGGGGCATCAACAGTACATCAAGTTGTTTTACATTTTGCCCCAATCTATGCATAGGCTCATACATGCCTAATTTATGTTTAGTAAAACGTTTATTTAGATATTGATGCTTTGAAATTGGAACCCATTTTAAAGTTGAATCAAGTCTGGAGACTTTTGGGAGATAGACGACTTTATGCTTTGAAAAGCAATGCATGATTAGGATATGTGTTTGAACTTCACCGAATGCATCTAAATAAATCCCAATTTTTTGTGCAGATTTAAATTTAGAATGAGATTGGATTTTTGACAAAATCTGAAAAGCAGAACGTCGTTGCGTAAAAATTGAGAGTTGTCTTCTACGAGAACGTAGATTTTTTCTTAAAAGTTGTGTCTGCAACTGCATTTCAAACTGTACCAATCTAAGTGCATGTGTAAGGGTAAGTAGTTTATCGATTTTTACTCAGGTTTATTCAACCTGATTTGAATATTTTCGATAGTATATTTTTCATTTACTCTAGGTGTAACAAATAAAAGATTGGGGTCAATTTAATTTTTAATTGAAGCCGATAAGCTGAACTCTATCAGATCAATGAAGCTCTGATCATAAAGAATAGAAAAGGGAACGATAATGAAAAATAAAAAAAACGGTAGTCTATTTAAAAAGAGCAAGCATGCTTATCGTATGGTTATGCTCACGACAGTAATTAGTCTTTCTGGTCTAATCACAAATCATGTAAATGCTCAAACTAGCTCTAAGTTGGATTTATCACTGTCCAGCCATTCTGTGAATAAAATAAAAAAACTACTGAATGATCCAAAAGTTTGGCAACAGATTCCGAAACAAGTCACCTTATGTGTGTATTCACCGAGCGGTGCTCATGGTGAAGCATTTGAGCAGGCGACGAGCTATATGAGTGAATTACCACGAATTGCTAAAGTTGCTCAAGATTTCGGCGTGCAAATGACGGTCAATCGTACGGCTAAGCTACAAATGCAGATAGATTTGAATTATCCAAAATTAAAGCAAAAAACATCCACTGAAGTTAATTTAAAAGTCTATACAGATGAACGGGTTTTAACTGAAGACTTTAGAAGTAAACGTTGTGATGGTGCTGGAATAAGTAATTTACGTGCTAAGCAATTCAACTCTTTTGTTGGAAGTATTGATGCAATAGGTGCAGTTCAAAACTATAAACAACTGACTAAAGTGATTCAGCTGTTAGCAAGACCTGAATTTGACTCGAAAATGGTCAATAAGGATTATGAGGTTGTCGGTATTGTGCCTTTAGGTGCTGCTTATATTATGGTAAATGATCGTAAAATTGATACTTTATCTAAAGCAGCTGGGAAAAAAGTTGCTGTAATGAGTTTTGACGCAACCCAAAAAAAATTAGTCCAAAATGTTGGTGCTCAACCAGTTTCAGTGGATTTAACTTCTGTAGGCGGAAAATTCAACAATAAGGAAGTTGATATTATCGCAGCACCTGCAATCTTATTTGAACCTTTGGAACTCTATCGTGGAATGACAAACAAGGGCGAGGTACGAGGCGCAATTATTCGTTTTCCACTGGTTCAAGTGACGGGTACATTGATTATGCATCGAAATAAATTTCCTGCTGGAATGGGGCCCATAGCAAGGGAGATTATTTCCAAGCAATTAACACCAGCTTATAAATTTATTGATCAAACTGAATCTAAAATTGATCCTAAATTTTGGATGAATATTAGAGATGCTGAGAAACCTGGATATTTGAAAATTATGCGCGAAGCTAGAATTCAGATGACAAAAGAAGGGCATTATCATCCTGAAATGATGTCTATCCTTAAAAAGATACGATGTAGTGATGATCCTAAGAATTATGAGTGTGCGCTTCAAGATGAGTAACTAATAATCTAAAAAAATAGATGGTTTTTATAATTTTAATCGGTTTTATTTGTTTTTAGCCATGCTTTAAATTACCCACATATTGGTTCATGAGTAAATGTGAGATGAAAATTTTTATCGCAGTAGTTACTTATACTTTGTTGATAAGTGCATGCGCATATGATCCAGTGCATTATGAGCAGCTTAGAATGTCAGAGAACGCGCAACACATGGAATTAAATGGTTAAAAAAGCCCCCAGATGGGGGCTTTATGCCTATTTCTTTTTAACGATATCGCTCCAAGATACATTAGTTGGCACGCCTGAGTTAAAGCGAACTGATGCGGATGATGAATAATCTTTAGTTTGTTCAACGACAATCTTTTGATTGTACTCATCAATAATTTCTAACTTACCGCCTGCTTTCGGGTAAATTCTCCACCACTCTTTTTCGAATGGTTGAGTTACACTGAAGTTAAATGCATATGAAAAATTAGCATCTTTAGGTTGGCCAACGATTGTACCTTTACTTGACACACTTTGTAATTGATCATCAAAAAAACGGTATTCATAATCCTGTAGCCCCATATATTCCAATGTAGTGCTAGGGTTATTTTTATCTACAATTTGGAATTTTAAAGGATCTTTTACAGAATAAATTGCGCCATTAGAACCAACTGTATCTTTTACAATTTTACCAGTGACTAAATATAGTTTAGATGTATCAGTCCACGGTGTATAAAGCGCATTATTAAACTCAACTGTGGTAGAGCTTAATGTTTCAGTAAGCGAAATAGATCCTCCTTTAAATGTTACGACTTCCTTGCCGAAACTAGTTGCACAAGAATCATTACCACTTTTTAGCTTGATTGTTTGAGTAGTTCCACTTTTAGTGAGCTCAGTACAAATTGAATTTCTAAAAATTGTAAATGCACTTGTTCCTTGATCTGTTAATTCAATTACTCTACCTGTACGAGTAATGGGTCCATCACCCAATGTTTCGCCAATCATATGTCCTAATGCTTGATTAAATCGATCATCCATGACATTCAAAGATTCTGAAAAACCAAGCTTTTCTTTAAGTTTTGTTAAAAAATCCTTATCTTTAAAAGGTATAAATGTAGAGCTCACATCGCCTGGTTTAATATAATTATCATTTGGCGTGTCAAGCTTCGATTCACTTCCACCACCACATGCACTTAGTATTGCAGCAATACTCGCAACCCCAGCCAATTTTGCTAATTTAGACATATTCTCTTCCTTTAAATATAAATCTATTCTCATTGTTTATAATGTTTGACTAATAATATGAAGTCTTTAAACAATAAGAAGACATTAAAATGAAATACTTTTTGTGTAATTTCTATTATGGGGAATAATAATTTAAATTTTAGAAAAGTTACTAGGTCATTATTAACCAAATTTACAAATAATATGTCAATTTTTTTATATTGTTAAATATATATAAAGCAATAGGTTTAAATAATTAAATAATATTGAGAGTTAAGTATATTTGTTTTAGATTAGTGTTTAATAAGTTGTTTATAGTGAAAATAATGTGATAAAAATCAAAAATTATTAATATTGATTATTAATTTGGGATAAAGCGCAAGGATGTTTATTCAAAAATAAGAAAAAAGAAAAAATAAAATAAAGACTCCGGAGATGCCGCTGCATGTGTCGTTACCCTGAACCCGACGAGTTCAAGGTGGACGCGACGTATACTTGCTGGGTTTCCCACTCGAGGTGGGCATACGCTCTAAATATACAGAACACAATCCATAAGTTTAAGTATCGGCAGGGGATTAGACCCGCTGGCGAACATCCCAGAGTTAAATTAAGTATAACGAAATGAGTGAGATTGGCAAACCTTGGTGTACCCATTATTTGCGTGATAATTCACTCAGTAAAACTGACTGTGCAAACTTAGATCAAATTTATACAGTTTTTTCAACGTCTTCCAAGATTGTTGCAAGTAAGCGTTCACAATGAGAATATTCTTGTAAGGATTTGTTCATTGTTAAAACTTCTTGCATAAGCTCTAAAGCCACCATGATAACGAGCTTATTGTGTTCTACGTTAGGTGCTTTTCTACGAAATTCTTGAAATTTCTCATTCAGCAAATCACCAGCACGTTGTAAATCATCTTTCCGATCTTGAGTGGTTGAAAGTCTAAATGTTTGTTCAATTAGTCTTAACTCGACTGTAACGACTTCAGACATAATTATGCTTCCTCATTTTGTTCAGCCGGATTTTCTAATTGTTGGATTTCTTGGGCATGATGATCTTGATCAGTACCTAAAATGGCCAATCGTTGAATGATTTGCTCAACCTTAGTTTTAGCGAGTTCATTTTTTTTGATTAAACGTTGATTTTCAGCCTTCAATTCATCAATTTCTTTTTGAGCTTGACGTTGTTCAGCCAACATTTTTTCTTTGATGACTCTCAACTCATTCCTTTCAGCCAAGATTTCCTGAAATCTATTTTTTAAATCAGTACAACTCTTTTCTAAACGACTATAACGTTCTGCTAAAGCAGTAGCATCTTGATTTAAAGTTTTATAAATACCATCCAATTGATTGTATTTGTCATTTAGACTTTCAATCTGTTCTTGCTTTTGAGTGATGACGCTATTTTTTTGAGCAGTTTGAGTTTGATGAGTTTCCTGAAGTTCTTTCTGCTTAGCTTCAAGAGAACTATTCATTTGTTCGGTTTCGGACAAACGATGTTTAAGCGTGCCTAAATGCGTTTGTAAACGCTGTAATTGTTCTAACATAACGAGGTCGCGTAGTTTCGCAATCAAAGGTAATATATACAGAAGTATAGAGATTGGAAAAGCGAATGCAAGACGATATTTCAGGTTGGACAGATTGGAACCAACAATTCGGTTCAATTGAGGAAATTACTAGTCCTAGTGAGTTACATGGTCTACTTACAGGTATTGTTTGTGTAACTGAACCGCCATCTCATGAGGAGTGGATACAAATTTTGTCTACATTGAATGTGCCTCAATTAGAACCTACTGCGCTTAATTTACTGGCTGAGGAATCTGAAGATGTTTCGCATGCTTTATCAGAAGATGAATTAGATTATTTACCCATTTTGCCTGATGATGAACATGTATTGTCTGAGCGTGTTCAAGCTTTAGCAGATTGGTGTGCAGGAGTGGTATTGGGGTTTGGATTAGCGTCTGGGCATATTCGTGCTGATGAAGCTGAGTTGATTGAACACTTGCAAGATATTGCAGCAGTCGAGTTTGAAGATTCTGATAATGATGAAGAAGGTGAAATTAGCTATCAAGAACTTTATGAATTTGTTCGATTAATTCCAGTGAGTTTATCTGTTGGACGAACCAAGATTGCTGTTGAAGAAAGCTCATTACTGAAACATGTAAAACCAACAATTTCGAAAAAAAATGAGCAAAGTGTCGTTGAGATGTTTACACCTCATCGACCAAGTTGATTACATTTAATCAAGAGTACTACTTAACATATAAGTAGTACTGTATTTTCTTAAATTAAATAGCCTAAGCTGCAGAAAAGATATGAAACTTACTCAATCAGATTTTCAAAAACGACGTGATCAATTAGCCGCTGAAATAGGCCTAAGAAGCATTGCAATTATTGCAACACGTGAAGAAATGTTTAGAAATCGTGATGCTGATTATAAATATCGCGCTGATAGCAGCTTTTTTTATCTAACAGGATTTGCAGAGCCTGAAGCAGTTGCTGTAATTGAAACATTTGATACTGAAGAAGAAGGTTATACCTACAGTTTATTTTGTCGTGAACGCAATCGAGAGATGGAAATCTGGACAGGTTACCGTGCAGGGATTGATGGTGCAGTCGATGATTATGATGCGGATGAAGCTTATGCGATTGATCTACTAGACGAAGAAATCATCGCAAAGCTTCAAGGAAAAGAAAGATTATTTTATAGAATTGGTCAACAAGCCAGTTTTGATGCAAAAATTACAAAATGGATTGCAGAAGCAAGTGGTGAAAGCCGACGTGGTACCGCTGCACCGACACAATTGATTCAGTTAGATACAATTTTAGATGAGATGCGTCTACACAAAGAGCCAAAAGAAATAGAGTTAATGCAAATCGCATCTGATATTTCTGCTCAAGCACATACGCAAGCGATGAAATCTGTACGACCAGGAATGATGGAATATGCTTTAGAAGCGGAGCTGAATTATATTTTTGGTAAAAATGGTTGTGTACCATCGTATAACAGTATTGTGGGTGGTGGTGAAAATGCTTGTATATTGCACTATGTTGAAAATAACAAACAACTTAATGACGGCGATTTAGTTTTAATAGATGCAGCTTGTGAATATGAATTTTACGCGTCAGATATCACACGGACGTTTCCAGTAAATGGTAAATTTAATCCTGAACAAAAGGCGCTCTATAAAATAGTGCTCGATGCACAAATCGCTGCAATAGATGCGGTTAGAATTGGTAACTCTTATAAAGAGCCACACTACGTTGCTGTTCGTATTTTAGTGCAAGGCTTGCTTAATCTTGGAATCATGCAGGGTGATCTCGATGAAATCATTGAGACAGAAGCCTATCGTCAATTTTATATGCATGGAACTGGTCACTGGTTAGGCATGGATGTTCATGACGTAGGGGCATATAAAGTCGATGGAGAATGGCGAACATATCAAGAAGGTATGGTGGTGACCATTGAACCAGGTTTATATATTGCCCCTGATGATGAAACTGTCGATCCAAAATGGAGAGGGATTGGTATTCGCATTGAAGATGATATTGTTGTCACTCAAGATGGACCGAGAAACCTGACTGCTAAAGTAGTAAAAACCATTGAAGATATCGAAGCCTTGATGGCGAGTTAACCATTTTCACAAATCTAAAAAGTCGATGGAAACATCGGCTTTTTTTTAATGTCATATTCAATATTGAAAAATGAATTATGGCTTCATCTTCAATAACGCTAATTCATTATAAAAAGTAAAAACTTTATTGTAAGATGAATTTGATTAAGAATTTATGTGTATGCAGCTATTGCTTGCTTTTATAAGGATCAAAACATGCAACAAGAAGTCATCATTGTCGGTGGTGGAATGGTCGGATTAAGCCTTGCTCTTATGCTGGCTAAAACTAACATTGCAGTGAAATTGTTAGAGGCGATCAGCTATCCTAACTATGATGATGCTAACCTTGCACCATATCATTCAAGTTTTGATGCCCGTAATAGTGCGCTGTCACGTCGAAGCGTGCAAATTTATCAAGAATTGGAAATTTGGGATTCACTGCAACAATATGCAACGCCTATTTTAGAAGTAAATATCACAGAAGAAGGAAGCTTCGGTAAGGCACGTTTAATCGCGGCTCAAGAGAAAGTAGAGAGCTTTGGTCAAGTGATTGAGAATGCATGGCTTGGACGAGTATTGTTATCAGAGGTCAAAAAAAATCCACTCATTGAGTTAATTGATGGTGTTCAAGTGACGTCGCTTAAACAGGATGAGAATTTAGCTTATCTTGCAGCATTAAAAGCGAATGAACATTTGCAGTTTCAATCCAAATTAGTCATAGCAGCAGATGGACGTGATTCTTTCTGTCGAAAAGCACTCGGTGTTGGTGCATCAGTGTATGATTATGATCAAGTGGCGATTGTCACTACAGTGCAGACATCCAAACCTCACTCCCATGTCGGTTTTGAACGTTTCAGCCCACTTGGTCCTTTAGCATTGTTGCCTTTACCTGGTGAATACCGTCGCTCTGTTGTTTGGCCAGTGCCTAAAGGTACTGAGGGAGAGTGGCTAGGTGATGGAAATGATCAGCATTTTTTAGATGCTCTTCAAAAAACGTATGGCGATCGAGCTGGAAAATTTGAGAAAACTGGACGTAGATTTAGTTTTCCTTTGTCTCAGGTTTTGGCTGAAAAACAAGCAGTAGGACGAGTTGTACTTATGGGTAATGCTGCTCATACGATTCATCCAGTCGCAGGTCAGGGTTTTAATTTGTGTATGCGTGATGCATATGTATTGACCCGATATTTAAAACAACAAGTCATCAAAAATGCCGATTTAGGTGAAGCTGCTGTACTGAAAGAGTATGAAAAATCTCGACTCAAAGATCAGCAACGTGTGATCAAGTTTTGTGATTCTGTGGTGCGAGGCTTTAGTAATCAAAATCCAATCCTAAAATTTGTGCGAAATACAGGTCTAATGTGCTTTGAAAATATTCCAGGTATTAAGCCACTCGTTGCCAATTATGCAATGGGGTTAAAAGCATGAATGATGCTATTTTAGATGTCGTGATTGTGGGCGGTGGTTTAGTTGGTGGATTAACGGCTTTATTGTTGGCTAAAGGTGGAGTTCAAGCGACTGTACTTGATGCAGCACCGATATTGGATCACGAGAAGACCTTAAAATCATTGAATCCTCGTGTACTTGCATTGAGTCAAGCCACTATTCATTTGCTTAAGCATGTTGATGTATGGGGAAAGTTAGCTCGTCAACAACCCTACACGGGAATGCAGGTGTGGAACAAAAATGGCTTTGGTGAAATCAATTTTGGAACATCAGCGCATTCTAAACCTGATCAAGCACAAATATTAGGTTCAATGGTCGAACCAAGTATCTTGAACCTTGCGATTCAGAGCATGATGATCGACCAGATTGATGATTACCGTACTCAGATTCAAGTGAAACGTATTGAGCAAGGAAATGGTTGTTGGATTCTTCATCTCGCTGATCAAACTCAATTGAAAACGAAACTTTTAATTGGTGCGGATGGTGCAAACTCATTCGTACGTGAACAAGCCATGATTGATTTGGATGTTTTGGATTATCATCAGGCTGGTATTAGCTGTGCAATCAAGACGGAACAAGCGCATCAACATGTTGCGAGACAAATCTTCTTAGAAACAGGGCCACTGGCTTTTCTCCCAATGGCAAGTTTAGAAGATCAAGAATATGGTCATTGGCAATCCATTGTATGGACTTTACCAGATGATTATGCAGACGAATTTGCGTCACTCTCAGATGAAGATTTTGTACAATTACTGACACGAGAGAGTCATCATATGTTGGGCAAAGTATTAGCCGCAACGCCTCGAGCAAAATTCCCACTGAAAGCACGAGCTGCTCAACGTTATATTAAAGATGGCTTAGCGCTAATTGGTGATGCAGCCCATGTTATTCATCCACTTGCTGGTCAGGGGGTGAATATTGGTTGTCTAGATGCAGCAATTCTATGCGATGCGCTACTTTCGGACTACGCACGTGGCGTTTGGGCTCATGAGCAAACTTTATTGAAATATGAGCATCGCCGTAAATTTCAAAACGATGCCATGATGCATAGTATGTCTATGATTGGGTGGATGGAATCTGCTCCTGTTTTTCCTATTGTTTGGGCGAGAAACTTTGGTTTGAAACAAGTTGAAAATATCAGTGCGTTAAAATCGGCGTTTATGTCGCAAGCGAATGGTTTGAGTCAGCTCAGTAATACAAGATATCAAGTGAATTGAAATCTGATCTAAAAAGAATCATCAGTATATATTTTTTTACTAATATGATTAAAAAATATACAAATGAGGTGCTTTAGATACTATGCGAAAGATAAAGAGCTTGATACATTTCTCTAAAAATCAAAGCACGTTCCAATCAGGTGCGTGAAAACATTGATGGGGAGTTTGAAATGACAGACGCAAATGATTTTGATGACAACGAAGACAGTGTTGTAGACGAAAATGAATCACAAGCAGCAGAAAAAGGTGCGGCCGTAAGTGACGTTACTGTATCTGATGCCGATGTCGCGGAAGCTGAAACATTAACAGTGACAGCTAAACTCAAACAACGTCAGGCACTGGAAGATGAAGTTGCTGCTTTTCTAGCACGTGGTGGTCGTATTACTGAAGTTCCACCTGATGAATCAATAAAAGATTAATAAAAAAAGCACCATCAATATGGTGCTTTTTTTATTTTGCTTAATCATTCGCACCACTGAGCTCTAGCGCGCGTTGATATGCGACTTTCTTTTTGATTCCGGTGAGATCAGCTGCAAGTTGAGATGCTGCTTTTACAGATAAATCTTGCAATAAACGATTGAGTAATTTGTCTAATTCTTCTTGCTGCATGTCTTTTTCAGTGGCTGCTCCAGCAATGACCAGTACAATTTCACCTTTTTGCTGGTGATGATCATTTGCAATAAATGATTGTAAATCTCCAAGGGTCATTTTTTTGATTGTTTCGAAGGTTTTGGTAATTTCACGTGCAAACCCGACTTCACGGTCAGCCCCGAACACAGAGACCATATCCGTTACAGAGTCTAGGATTCGATGTGGTGCCTCATAGATGATCATGGTATGCGTGTTGTCTTTCAGTTTATTTAATTGAATAAGACGTTGTGATTGTTTCGAAGATAGAAATCCTTCAAAACTAAAGTGATCACTGGGTAGACCTACAGCGCTTAATGCTGCAATAGCTGCACATGCACCTGGAACAGGAACGACACGAATACCATGCTCCTGAGCTGCACGAACCAATTTAAAACCAGGATCACTAATCAATGGTGTACCTGCATCACTGACGAGTGCAACATTTTCACCATTTTTTAACTTATCGATAATTATATCAATTTTGTTACTTTCATTGTGATCATGGCACGCTGTAAGCGGAGTTGAGATATTATAGTGTTTCATTAAAAGAGCGGACTGACGTGTGTCTTCTGCCGCGATAAGAGAGACAGACTTTAAAACATCAATTGCTCGATAAGTCATGTCATCTAAGTGCCCAATTGGCGTCGCTACAACAAATAACTGAGCACTCATAAGGTTTCTCCATGTTGGATCTATTAAGAATAAAAAAAGAATTCATTGGTATTGGCTTATGTGGAATGATTTTCCAAGCCCAAGCGGAAGTATTGGTTATTTTACCTGATTCAGGCCCTATGGCGCGAGCAAGTAATAGTATTAAAAATGGTATTGATGAGGCTTATCAAAAGTCGAACAGTGAAATACCAATAAGATATGTCAATTCGGATCAAAAACGATTAAAAGAGATCCTAAAGACGCAAGTCAGTCAAAACACCAAACTTATTATTGGTCCACTAGCGAGACAGGATGTCGAAGCAATAATGAAAGAACCACTTAAAATTCCTGTTTTAGCACTGAATGAAGTTCCTTCAAAACATGTGAAAGTGTGGCAGTTTAGTTTATCGAAAACTGATGATGCTCAAGTTTTAATTAAACAGATTGAAAGTGATCGAGTTCAGCATCTCTATATCTTGCGTGAGTCTGGTACTGAGTCTGAGAGCTTAAGCTTTGTAAATGCCGTGTTTAAAAATTTTCATGGTAAATTTTCTCTAGTCCAACAATTGCCTGATATAAAGTCAAATGAAGGTGTGTTGCTTTTAGGCAGTATGGCGTGGATCAACTCATTGAAGAATAAGCCTTCAAAACGTTTGTATGTTCAGGCTTTTGCTATTGATCATAATATGGATATTCCGAAGGGAACTAAATTCTGTGATGTTCCAGTCATGGTTCAATTTTTAAAAAAACCTAATCAAACAACAGAAAATACTGCTGCATTCCAACGTCTCAATGCCTTCGGTCAAGATGTTTGGCGTTTGGCGGATTTGATGTTGAAAACGAAGAATCCTGATCAAATATCAATTCAAGGTCAGACTGGGCACTTGAGTTTTAAAGAGCATCGGATCGAAAGAAAACCTGCGTGCTTCGAGAAAACATGGTTTAGATTAAAAAATATTTAAGAGGACTTAAATGGATGAGTTCTCAACAATTAGGTATATGGGCTGAAGACCAAACTGAAAAAGTCTTGATCTCACAGGGTTATATTGTGCTGGCTCGAAATTTTCATTCTCGTTATGGTGAGATAGACCTGATTGCTCAACGTGATCTTGAGCTTATATTTGTTGAGGTCAAAGCCAGATCAAAAACAACCTATGCTTCAGCACTAGAATCAATATCATCGAGCAAGCAAATTAAAATTGCGAAAACAGCAATGTCATTTCTTCAAAAATTTCCAAGCTATACAGAGTTTTATTATCGTTTTGATGTGTTTTGTTTTGATTTTCATAAAAAAATTGCAAAACCGTTACAGCATGAAATTTCTGATATGGATTATGATCTCGAGTGGATTGAAAATGCATTTACAATAAATGCAGACTTGATTAATCTATGAACCGAATGAGCTAAGCCATTTCCAACAATAGAAAAAATTCAAGTTTCACGAGGAGACGGATTGAGTGTTGAAGCGTATTGTAATTTCGATGGCGTGTGTTGCTAGTCTTTCAGGCTGTGCAAGTTTTATTTCAGGTGGAACTGGCGCAGAACCAGTTGGGGTGGTGAGTGGAGCTCGTTCTTTAGGTCAGGTATTTATTGACTCTTCAATTGAACGTACAGCAAAGATCAATTTATACAAATTGGATGCTCGTTTTAAACAATCTCGAGTCAATGTGAATAGCTTTCACAGTAATGTCTTGTTAACAGGTCAAGTGCCTGATGCGCATTTGAAACAGTTAGCAGAAGATAACGTTCGAGCGATGAGTGATGTGAAATCTATTCATAATTACATCACAGTTGGTCCTCAAATTGGTTACTCTACCATCATGCAAGATGCGACTGCGACAGCGAATACACGTGGCTTAATTATGCGTGCGCCAGTTGTTTCAGACAGTAAAGTCTTGGTTCATACTGAAGATGGCGTGTTATATGTGATGGGACGCTTAAATACAGCTGAAGAGCAAGATCTCATTGAAGTTTTACAACGAGTAGGGAATGTCACGAAAATTGTTACTTTGATTGATAACGTGGAATCTGCTCAAGTAGGCGCAGGTGTTCAATCATCATCACTTATGAACCCTTCAGCGGTGAGTACTCAACCTTATGTTGAAACACCCGTTGCAATTGATCCTGATGCTGGTGTTAGTTACCAATAATGTCGAATAAGATTGCGCAATTTTTTCCGAAATCAGTTCAGTTAAAACTTACCCAGTTGAATCAAAAACTGAATGCTTTTCGCCCATATAATTTGGGTGGTTTGGCATTAAATCAATTGACCTCAAATAAAGGCTATTCTGTAAAAAGAAATATTGCTTATGGTCTTAAAGCTCGGCAACGACTGGATCTTTATGTTTGCCAAGCGCCAGCGAATAAACCTTTAGTTATATTCGTGCATGGTGGTGCATGGAGTAGAGGAAGTAAGGACGATTACAAGTTTCTTGGAGAAAGTTTGACACGTGCTGGATATAACCTCGCCGTAATAAACTATCATCTGGCGCCAGAACATATTTTTCCTCGTTACGTAACTGACCTTGCAGATTCAATTCAATATTTAATCAAAAGTGCTGATAAATATGGTATTTGTGCAGATCAAATAGCGCTTATCGGACATTCTGCTGGTGCTTTTAATGTGATGTCACTGATTTACCATCCTTCATTCATTGACTTTGAAGGACGAGATCGAATTAAAGCGTTGATTGGTTTGGCTGGACCCTATCACTTTAACTATCTAGGTGATCATTTATCTGAACATGCATTCGATAAAGCAGTAAATTTCAAAGCGGTGATGCCATACTATTTTGTAGAGAAAAATAATATTCAGCACTATATTTTTCTAGCAGATCAAGATACGTTGGTAAAAGATCATAATTCTGAAGAGATGCATCAAGCACTGTTAGCTGTAGAGAATCATAGCCAGCTCATTCGGGTGCCTCGTACTGGACATGTATCAATCATGGCAACAACTGCCACATTATTTGATCGACTCTTCAAAACTCGATCTCTCATCCTGAAAGTTTTAGAAGAGTCCTTCAAATAAATCTATAACGATTCGGATTTGAGTTATTCAGATTTGAAAGGAGTATTGTGAATGACATGTTGAATCATGGCATGCGCAATACTTCCTGCAAATGGAATTTCTGGTAAGTCATCAAATTTAAAGAATTGGGCATCACTAATTTCATCTTCTTGAAGCACAATTTCACCTGAATCATACTCGGCTCGAAAAGCAATCATTAAATTACTTGGGAATGGCCAAGGTTGGCTGGCAAGATATTGAATATTTTTAACGTTTAGACCAATTTCTTCCATGGTTTCGCGTTGCACAGCCTCTTCTAAAGTTTCACCAACTTCGACAAAACCTGCAATCAATCCATACATATTGGATTTATTTTTTGCATTTTTCGCCAGCAAAATTTCATTATCACCTCGTGTGATTACGGTGATAACACAAGGTTGAACACGAGGGTATTGGTGATAATTACATGCTGGGCAGATCATGGCATATTCTGAATGGTGCACATCCGTTTCTGTACCGCAATGACTACAAAATTTATGATTACGACGCCATTCTAATAATTGAACTGCTCGACTCGCTTGTTCAAATTGTTGCTTAGACCATTGAGTGATCAACTGTCGAATTGGCACAAGTTGATAACCTTCAGGAATTGCTTCTTCAATATGTAGATCTCGTGCAATTACTTGATCACCAGATTGGAAAATCAGATCACTCTCTAAACGTTCAACACGTGGTAATTGGAAGTTTTCATCGACGATAAGTTGATGTTGTTTAAAAATATAAGCAACAGAGAGTTCAGACATTAGGCAACCGCTTTAATTTTTTGACTGCTGATGAGTGCAGTCTCAGATACTGATTTATGAATAGGATAATCATACTTCAAGCCATCAAGATGAAGTTCTAGACTGGCAAGCACATCTAGAATGTGCTGAAGTTGTTGGGGGGTGAGTGATTTCTGAATATCGTAATAGTGTTCAACCGCCTCAGCACTATTTTTTAGCGCATTACTTAATATTTGAGCATCAAGAAATAGAGCAGCACCGCTTAATTGTCTTAAATTGGTTGTGATGTTTAATAAATCATTTATGTCTTGAACAACATTGTTTTGAAAAAGTTTATCCCCTAGTTCTTGCAAGAGAATTCTAGCTTCTTTTTGCAGCGTTTCATGCGCATCATCTAACCGATCCAGTGATATATTCATATTATTCACATCAAGTTGAATGCGAGTTGGTGCAAAATTTCGCTTCAAAATCCCGATAGAGTTCATAGCCGACAGCATGCTGTTCATTAATCGTTGAGCAAAATCGGCATTTTGTTGAATATAGGTTCGATGAAAATGATCTGCTTGCAGTTTCATTTCTGCATAAGCTTCATTAAGATTCATCACTAAAAAGATATTTGCCATACGATAGAGCTTTAAGCGAATATCTAAAATTTGATCGTCAGTAAAACTTTGATAGTGACTTTCAATATCTAACCTTAATTGATTCAATTCTTCTGTAATCAAGTGAGCAACGGTATCGATTGTTCTTTGATCAGGTCCAAACAGATGGCGACTAAAAATTTGTAGTTGAACATCAGTCAAAATGTTGTCCGAGATTTGAAAATACTCACGAAGCATTTGTGAATCGTAGTTTTCTTGGCTAATACAAATCGCTAAAGCATTAGCAAAGTCAGTTTCATCGACCTGAAAATACTGGGGTGCATTTAAAAACTCTCGGATCTGACTGCCAACTTTAGCCAACCATTTTAGGCGTGCATCACTGAGAATGAGTTGGTCAAGTTGATTAAATGCGATTTGCATCAGAAGCCAATATTGTTGACTCGGTGTTTCAAGAGAGAGCAGTGCTATATGATCTACAATGAGTTTAAAACGATTAAAATCGTCTTCAGTTTCATTTTGCGTCACTAATTTTATTAAACAATCTTTATATAGTGTATTCCAATAATCAGATGAATTAATCTGATTCGATGAAGCTTGCGGTGTTAAAGTTAATTGTTTCTGAGTGGTCTGAATTCCATTACCCAAAGCTGTGCAAGGGATGTTCAATACTCGCTCAAGATGGTTAAGTGTATCTAAGAGAAATTGGGGGACATCGACTTCACGTAAGCAAATAAATTCGATATATCGCTTTAGCATCGTTGTACCATCACTTAATGCAGCAGCGTATTTCAGGTTTTTTGCAGTTGGATTTTGCATCATCTTTGACATGACTTGCGCACAGTAGTGTGCAAGTTGTGCGAGATGAGGAAGCTCGATCATGGCAAAAACTTGATTGGATTGTTCAAGTCGAATGAATGCGTCATCTATCCCAAAAGGAAGTGTTTGATCCTCAATAAGCTCTGATACTGTATTTTCGACCTGATCGATGATTTGATCAATTTCTTTTTTAACAATAAGTAATGCTGTAGGGTCAAAATAAATTGAACTTTGATAAGACATCGATCGAAACCTATGTTGGCCGTTAATTTTGCTCAGAGCCCAGAGAAGGGGAATTTTTGCTCTAAATGAATATAGCCGAACTGATCGTACTTTACAAAATGAATCAAGCAGATGGAAGATTATTTAGCAAATAAGCACGGCTCGCCATTTTTTTCTTGGTAATCTTCGATCCATTTTTGGTGTGCTGCTAATTCCTCATCAGAAGCATAAATGATTGGTAAATCTACCTCAATTTTTTGGTACTGATTTTGTCCAGTTTCAGAATGATGATCATGCGCTGAGAGTGCATCGATATCAAATGAAACTTGACCACCTGTCATGGCTAAATAAACATCTGACAGAATTTCTGCATCCAGTAAAGCGCCGTGGAAGGTACGATCACGCTGTGGAACTTCGTAGCGCTTCACTAATGCATCCAATGAGTTCTTTTGACCTGGATGTTTCGCTTTTGCCATTGCAAGTGTATCAGTCACTGCGCAGACTTCTGAAAGCGTACCAAAGCCAGCACGTTTGAACTCCATATCTAAGAAGTTCATATCGAAAGTTGCGTTGTGTGCGATAATTTCTGCACCTTTTAAGTACTTGTACAGTTCAGCAGCGATTTCTTCAAATATAGGTTTATCTTTCAAAAAATCATCAGAAATACCGTGAATTGCTTCAGATTCACCGACTGGTTTTTGGGGATTGATATAAATGTGAATTGAACTTCCTGTCAGTTTACGATTGATCATTTCAATCGCACCCACCTCGATAATACGGTCTGTATCTTGATAATAAAAACCTGTAGTTTCCGTATCTAAAATCAGTTGGCGTGGTCCTTGTAAATTTAAACGAGCAGGCGTGACCACAATATGCGGATGCGATTTTTTAGCTAACTGAGGAACGCTTTGATCTACAGATTCAGAATCTAAGTCCTGTGCATCAACTGTCTTAATAATATCTGAGGAGTTAAAGGTGACTTCGTCCGTGCGGTATTCAGCTTGATCTTCATTTTCTGCTAAATCAATTTCCACTTCTTCTTCAACTTCTTCACTTTGATCATTGAGATCTAAACCAAACGGATCATTGAGCAACCAATCTTCAGACTGTTTTTTTTTATCATTCGCTTGCAGGGAATTTTTTAATTGTTCAGCCGTTTGGTCAGCGCCTTGATTAGCTAACTGATCTGCCATTTCATTGCCTGAATGTCCTGCATGACCTTTAATCCAGTTCCATTCAATATCTCGACCTTGACAAACTTGGTCCAAAGTTTGCCATAAATCAGGATTTTTAACGTCTTTCCAATTTTTCTTTTTCCAACCACTGATCCATTCAGTAATGCCACGCTTTACATAGTTTGAATCTGTCCAAATGATCAGCTTTGCATCAACAGGACAAAATTTAATTCCTTCGATTGCGGCTGTTAACTCCATACGATTATTAGTCGTGTCAGGTTCACCACCACATATTTTATGTTCTGTATCCTTAGTGATGATGTAAGCACCCCAGCCACCTAGCCCAGGATTGCCACGACATGCGCCATCAACATAAAGTGTTATTTCAGACATAGTTTGAACCAATCAATCGAATAAAGTGTTGAACATCAAGTTCGGAAATTTTATTGTATACGTAAATGCGAAACATCAGTGCGATAACTGGATATTTTTTAATGTCTTGTAACATTTATAAGCAATTACTCATCAAGAAGAGACTTGCCTGAACAACCAGCTCCTCTAAAATGGCTTATATACAATAAATTTACTATGCGTCTTTCGGAATTTGTATGTCTAAAACAACCACCGCAGTGTGGCAGCCATCTGCAACTTTTTTATTTAAAATTTCAGTAATTACTTCCGCAGTAACCGGATTAGGCGTAATGACTGGCTGTACAGCGAGTCCCACTTCCGCAAAGACGCAAAAGTCGAATCAACTCGGCATGTTAGATGCCAGTAGTTTAGATTCACTTGAAGATCTTTTATCTGCAACTGATATGCGTGCAGTTGAAGGTGATCGTTTACTTATTTTAAAGCACGGCGATGTTTGGAAACGTATGACCGTTGGTTTTAAAATGGATGAAACAAAGTGGGATCCACGGATTGATGCTCAAAGAAGTTGGTTTATTACGCGTCAGCCTTATCTGGATCGTTTATCCGCTCGAGCTTCTCGTTATCTTTATCATACTGTAAAGGAAGCAGAGCGCCGTGGATTACCTACAGAACTTGCTTTACTTCCCGTCATTGAGAGTTCCTATGATCCAGCTGCAACGAGTTCAGCGGCAGCTGCAGGGATGTGGCAATTCATCCCAAGTACAGGTCGTATTTATGGATTAAGACAGACCAATTTGTATGATGGACGCCGTGATGTAGTTGAGTCTACACGTGCAGCCTACGAGTTTTTAGGAAGTTTATATAACCAATTCGGTTCATGGGAATTAGCTTTAGCGGCTTATAACGCTGGTCCTGGACGTATTCAACAAGCGATTAACCGTAATAAGGCTGCTGGCTTGCCTACAGATTATTGGTCATTACGTTTACCTCAAGAAACAATGAACTATGTACCTCGTTTCCTTGCGGTTGCACAGATTATCAAATCCCCCGAAAAGTATGGCGTAAGATTACCACCAATTGCGAATCGTCCTCACTTTAGAGAAGTTCCAGTTCCAGCAGGTGCGAGTTTAAGCGAAATTGCTTCTTTGGCAGGCTTAAGTCGTGCAGAACTTTATCAACTGAATCCAGGGCATCGTGGTGATATTATTGATCCTCAAAGTCCACAGCGAATTTTAATTCCAGCAGATTTAAATCCAAATATTGATCGTAAACTTAAAGCACTTAAACCAAGCAGTACAGGTCTATGGGCGAGCGCTTCAAGCCCTGTTTCTACATCTACGCCAGCAACCACAATTACAACGACAGTAAATACACCAAAAGCTTCAAATGCTTCCGTATTGGCAACTCAAACAGCGAAGCCAGTTAATAATACTCAAACACCTTCAGTATCTACAACAATTTCAACTTCGAAGGGTAGGACTCCTTCTGGTTCTGATGCATTGGCAGCTTTTGCTGCTTCGGCAGTGGTGCCAAGCGCACCTCGTATACCTGTTGCTGTTACACCGGCGCAAAATGTTAAACCTGTACGTGTAGAACCAGAAATCACTGCTGAAGAAAAAGCCAAAATCTTAGCTTCAATTGCACCTGAAAAAACCACAACAACTACGAGTTCTGATCAAATTATTGCCTCGGTCATTGAACCACAGGCCACTGAAGCAGAAAAAGCGGAAGTCGTTAGAGAGATTAGTGCCATTGCACCCCAAGGTACTGAGATTGTTGATCCGTTGGATGGCAAGATTAAATTAACTGCGATTCAAACAAGTCAATCTGTGGCAGCAGGACAAGGTTCAGAAGTTAAAGTTGGCTTTGCTTATCCTAAATCTGTAGCAGAAAGTACTTTGCCTACTTCTGAGGAAGCCCAGCTTAATCAAGGTAAGGCATTTAAGAAAACTGAAAGTGAAGTGGTTGTAGAACCACCTAAGGGTAAGCGTAGTACCTATACGGTACTCCCTGGTGACACGCTAGCAATTATTGCAATGAAAAACGGCGTAAGTTGGAGAGATATTGCAAAATGGAACCAAGTAGATCCAAATGCAACCTTATATGTAGGTGCGACCCTATATCTGTACGATGCTAAACCAGTAGCATCTGCTCAGAAAACGGATGTAAAGCCAGCAAGTTATATTGTAAAAGCAAATGATAGTCTGACTAGTGTTGCAAACCAGTTTGATTTGAGTGTCCAACAATTGGCTGAATTGAATGGTCTAACTATCAATAGTAATTTACTGGTTGGGCAGAAGTTAAATCTAATCCAGTCTCAAGCATCTAAATCAAGCAAAACTGAACAAGCGGTAACAAAGGTTCAAACGAAATCTTATACGGTTAAACGTGGCGAATACTTAAAGTTAATCGCTGATCGATACGGACTTTCGACTCAAGAGTTAGCGTCATTAAGCTCAGGACTGAAAGCTGATAGTAGCCTGTACGCGGGTCAAAAAATTAATGTTCCTTTAGAAGAAGTGCAATCTGCTACAGCTTCATCAACAACTCGCGCGAGTAATGCTAAAACTGTACCTGAAATTCAGACTGAAACTTACCGCGTACAACGAGGAGATACGTTGTACAACATTGCAAATGCGAATAAGTTAACCGTTGTTGAGTTGGCGACACTGAATAATTTGGATATTGAAAAAGGATTGATGGTTGGTCAAACCATTAAAGTACCAGTGGGATCTAAATTACCAGAGCAATATGTTGTTCAATCAGGTGATAGCCTGAATGCCATTGCGAGCAAATATAATCTTTCTGTCGCACAGTTAGCAGAAATGAATGGCTTGCGAACAAATGCAGGATTGCAAGTTGGGCAAAAGCTGAATTTGAAAGAAGATGAAAATAAAGCTTCAACTAAGCAGGGTTCGACACGAAATAATTCGGCTGCTGAGAAAGTAGAGTCTCACACTGTGAAGAGTGGAGAGACCTTAGCAAGTATTGCGCGACAATATGATATGCCGCTTCAATCATTACTTACGCTGAATGATCTAAATGCGAGATCAGTCCTTCAAATTGGTCAAAAATTAAAAGTAAGTGGTGATGTTGAAAAGGCGGCTGCGAGTACTGAAAAAACACCAGTCCGTCAATCAAAATCGCGTGATACAGAGGATTATGCTGTCAAATCAGGTGAGTCTCTCCATGTTATTGCTACACGATTTGATATGACTGCAAAAGAACTTGCAGATCTAAATAAGTTGAACCTACGTGCTGGATTGCAAAGAGGCCAAATTATTCAAGTTCCTGAAGTGGTCACAGATTATAAAGTCCGTAGTGGTGATTCCCTGTACAGAATTGCGAATCGATTTGGTATAGACATTGATCAGCTTGCAGAAATGAATGGTTTGAAACCAAACACACCTTTACAGATTGGTGCTACGATTAAAGTTCCACATTCTTAAGTCTGCTTAAGCAATCAGGAATTTCATATCGAGATGTGCATTTCATCAACTTTGTCAAAAGCAAAGTTTATTTTCCTCTTCTTGCCCATTCATATCAGTGCATGGGCAAATCTTCAAACGACGCCTTATATTGCTTTACAGTCAAAACCGAAATATCTGAATTTAGATGCGATGCCATATGCCAACCCAGACGCACCAAAGGGTGGAAAGTTGGTGAAAGCGGCTGATGGGACATTTGATAATCTAAACGGTATGAATGGGCAAGGAAGTTGGGTTGAAGGTACAAATTACTTGTTCGATACGCTATTTTCCAAGTCATTAGATGAACCAAATGTGTTTTATCCACTTTTGGCTGAGAAAATTCAGTTTGATCCAACCCGAACAAAATTTGTGATTTTTCATTTAAATCCACGTGCTCGATTTAGTGATGGATCTCCTGTACTGGCTGAGGATGTTAAATTCACGTTTGAAATGTATTTAACCAAAACCAATCCCGGTTTACAGATGTATTTGTCTGATTTAGATAAAGTTCAGGTTCTGTCTAAACATGCCGTAAAAATGGTATTTAAATCAGAAAGAAATACTGAAATGCCAGCAATACT
Source organism: Acinetobacter sp. ANC_7654 (assembly GCF_056779855.1). Classification (NCBI taxonomy): domain Bacteria; kingdom Pseudomonadati; phylum Pseudomonadota; class Gammaproteobacteria; order Moraxellales; family Moraxellaceae; genus Acinetobacter; species Acinetobacter sp. ANC_7654. The sequence goes on from NZ_JBWYIR010000004.1 coordinate 205,917, forward strand.
TTCACAGATGCCAATTTTTTCTAAAAAAGATTGGCAATCTAAAGATTTTAGTCGAGCAACACTCAAACCCATTTTAGGATCAGGGCCATATACAATTAAAAATCTTGATGCTGGTCGTAGTATTACCTATCAGCGTAATCCCCATTATTGGGCTAAGGATTTACTTGTAAATCGCGGTCGTTATAATTTTGATCAAATTAAATATGTTTATTACCGTAGTTCGGACATTGCATTTGAAGGATTTAAAGCTGGACAATATACATTTCACCAAGAGAAATTTGCTCGTAAATGGAAGACGGAATACAACTTTCCAGCATTTAACTCAGGATTGGTTAAAAAATATAGTGTAGCTTTACAAAACCCTGCTCCGACACAAAGTATCGTTTTAAACACACGAAAAAAACCCCTAAACGATATCTATTTTAGACAAGCAATGACCTATGCTTATGACTTTGAATGGCAAAATAAAGCATTGTTTTATCAACAATATCAACGTTTACAAAGTCATTTTCAGTTTAGTGAGCTCGAAGCAAAGTCAGTACCAAGTCCAAAAGAATTAACAATATTAAAACCTTATTTATCTCGGTTACATCCTTTACAACGAGAAGGGGTATTAAAAGCGTGGAAATATCCCGTCACTGATGGTACAGGTTACAATCGTAAAGGCTTACTCACTGCTCGGAAAATTTTAATTGAGCAGGGGTATTCATTTAAAAATGGTAGTTTGCATGCGCGTGATGGAAAACCAATTCAATTAGAATTGCTTCTTCATCAAGAGGGCTTACAACGGACGCTCATGCCTTATATTCGAAATTTAAAAAAATTGGGTATTCAAGTTTCGATTCGGCAAGTCGATATGCCTCAATATTTACAGCGGATGCGTCAATATGATTTTGATTTAACCACGATGGTGATGCCTCAGTCACTAAATCCTGGGAATGAGCAAGCGCAATTTTGGAGTAGTCATGCTGCAAATGAAGAGGGAAATTATAATTTTTCTGGTGTGAAAAATAGCGTTATAGATGAAATTATACAACGTATTATCCATGCACCTAATCGTGAAAAATTAATATTAAATACACGTGTCTTGGATCGTTTATTACGTGCTGGATATTATCAGATACTTACTTATGGAAATGATCGTGAATGGTATGCGTATTGGAATATGTATAAACAGCCACAGATTAAACCCAAACTCGCTGTTGGTGAAGATTATTGGTGGGTAGATCAACAGCAAGCTCGCAAAGTGGCTACTTATCTTGGTCGAAGTAAAGGCTCACGTTAAAGGTTAAATTTATGGGGCTTTATATACTTAAACGACTTTTGCTGATCATTCCCACCTTATTTTTGATATTACTCATCAATTTCGCCGTCGTTCAAATTGCTCCTGGTGGACCTGTTGAACAGGCAATACAGAGAGCTGAGCAGTTTCAAGGCATTGGTGTTGTGTCTGGTTCGGCATCTCAAATTAATGAGTTTCAGAGTCATTATCAGGGTACGCGAGGACTCAGTCCTGAAATGGTCGAGCAGATCAAAGCGCAATATGGATTTGACCGCCCTGTGCATGAGCGCTTTTTTCAAATGCTCAAAGGATATTTTCAACTGGATTTTGGAACGAGCTTTTTTAAAAATAAATCAGTAACAACATTAATTTTGGAAAAAATGCCAGTCACGATCTCCCTTGGATTATGGAGTACCTTACTGATCTACAGTATCGCCATTCCTCTAGGGATCTGCAAAGCGAAAAGACATGGCAGTCTGTTTGATCAAACGACCTCCTTAATATTGGCGGTAGGTTATGCAGTGCCAACTTTTGTATTTGCTATTCTACTTATTATGATTTTTTCGGGGGGATCGTATTTACAATGGTTCCCATTACAAGGATTGGTCTCTGAGAATTTTGCAGAACTCAGTTTTATTGATAAAGTTAGAGATTATTTTTGGCATCTTACATTGCCTGTCCTTACTATTATATTAGGTGGATTTGCGACCCTCACATATCTAACAAAATACTCTTTTATGGAAGAATTAAATAAACAATATGTGACGGCAGCTCGTGCTAAAGGTTTGACCGAGCAACGCGTTTTATACAATCATGTTTTCCGTAACGCCATGTTGATCGTTATAGCAGGATTACCTGAAGCACTGATCGGAATTTTTTTTGTTGGCAATCTATTTGTAGAAATTATATTTAATCTTGATGGTTTGGGATTGCTCGGATTTGAGGCAATTCAGCAGCGTGATTATCCTGTAATTTTTGGAACATTGTTTATCTTTACGTTGGTCGGTCTAATTTTGAGATTACTCAGTGATGTTCTATATCAATTGATTGATCCAAGAATCAATTTTGATCGTCAAGGAGCATAAAAAATGTCTCCACATTTCGATCAACGAATTTCAAAATTTAAGTCACATCGACTCGGATTCTTCAGCTTCATTTTATTTATCGCGATCTTTATTTTATCCTTGGGGGCAGAGTTTATTGCCAACGAAAAACCAATACTTATTTATTATAAAGAAGAAATTTATTTCCCAATTTTTAAGCCTTATCCTGAAACAACATTCGGTGGTGTCTTTGAGACTGAGTCTGATTATAAAGATCCAGCTGTTCAAGAATTGATTAATGAGCATGGATGGCAGATTTGGCCTATCATCCCATTTTCATATCAAACACCTAATTATGAATTGGCAGAAGCTGTACCATCTCCACCGACCTCCGTGAATTGGTTAGGCACAGATGATCAAGGTCGTGATGTCTTGGCAAGATTAATATATGGTATTCGTATCTCTTTGCTGTTCGGCATTGCACTTACTATTGGATCTGCATTCATAGGAATTACCATTGGTGCTGTCCAAGGCTACTTTGGCGGTTGGTTGGATCTGATCGGTCAAAGGCTGTTAGAGGTGTGGGGTGGTCTACCAATGTTATTTATTGTGATGATCTTAGTGAGCATGTTTACACCAAGCGTATATTGGCTGTTTTTAATTATGCTGATGTTTGGTTGGACTGCGTTAGTTGGTCTTGTTCGTGCAGAGTTTCTGAAAGCCAGAAATTTGGACTATGTGCGAGCTGCGAGATCACTCGGTGCTACAGATAGTCAAATTATTATCAAACATATTTTACCCAATGCTATAAGTTCGTCACTCTCACAGCTTCCTTTCATTCTTACCGCTAATATTACCGCACTTACAGCTTTGGATTTTCTGGGTTATGGTTTGCCACCTGATACAGCCTCAATTGGTGAAATTTTACTGCAGGGTAAGAATAATCTATCAGCACCGTGGCTGGTTTTATCTGGATTTTTTAGTCTAGCAGTTGTGTTATCTATTCTTATTTATATTGGGGAGGCAGCTCGAGATGCATTTGATCCAAGAGGCTAAACCAATACTTGAAGTCAACAAGCTCAATATTCAGTTGAATGAAAAAAAAATCTTAACTGATTTGTCTTTTAAGCTAAATGCGGGTGAGACAGTAGCCATTGTTGGTGAAAGTGGTTCAGGAAAATCTCTAGTTTGTCTAAGTCTTCTAGGTCTTCAAGATCGCGCTCTAGACTTAAGTGGTGAAATCATATTTCAAAATGAAGATCTGCGTCTAAAACACGAAGATCAGTTGCGCTTAATACGTGGCAATAAGATCGCGATGATATTTCAAGAGCCAATGACGGCACTAAATCCATTACATACAATTGAAAAAATTATTTCAGAACCTTTATGGCTGATGGGGCTTAAGAAAAAAACCATTCGAAAAAAAATAGAAGAAGTGCTTTGTGATGTAGGGTTGGGGAGTTCATCAGACATCCTCAAGCGATATCCACATCAGTTGTCTGGTGGACAGCGTCAAAGGGTGATGATCGCAACAGCTCTGATTTCGGAACCTCAAATTTTAATTGCAGATGAACCAACAACAGCCCTTGATGTATCACTACAGAAGCAAATTTTAAATTTAATTAAAGACCAAGCGCATCAAAAAAATATGGCCTTAGTTTTGGTTAGTCATGATTTAAGGTTGGTGCAACAATATGCTGATCAAGTATTGGTTTTGTCTAAAGGTGTCACAGTTGAACAGGGTGATGTCTCTCAAATATTCCTGCAGCCTCGCCATGAATATACTCGACTGCTCCTTAATCAGCAGTTTGATTCGATTTCACCTATCAGTGAACAGGCGAAAGAACTTTTAAATACTGAACATCTTCGAGTGCAGTATCCACCTAAGCTGAATTTTGTGAATGTTTTTAAAACTCAATTTATAGCGGTGGAAGATTTATGTTTTCAGCTTAAACAAGGAGAGTCGCTTGGTATTGTAGGTGAAAGTGGATCTGGAAAGACCAGTGCTGCACTCGCGCTTGCACGACTCATAGAGTCAACAGGTACCATTGAATTAAATCGTATCAATCTCAATCAGTTGTCTGACAAGCAACTTAGAGCGCATCGAAAAGATTTTCAAATCGTTTTTCAAGATCCTTTTTCGAGTCTCAACCCAAGAATGAATGTTTTGTCATTATTAACTGAAGGGTTAAGATTAAAAAAATTGAGAAAGAGTGAAAAATTAAAACTCGCGATCCAAGCCCTTGAAGAGGTTAATCTCACAAAAGAATTTCTTCATCGTTATCCTCATCAAATGTCGGGTGGACAGCGACAAAGAGTATCGCTGGCCAGAGCACTTATTCTGAAACCTCAATTACTCATTCTGGATGAGCCAACATCTGCATTAGATCGTAATACACAAATAAAATTGGTGAACTTACTTCAAGATATACAGCAGAGAACAGGGATCAGTTACATTTTTATTAGTCATGATCTGAAAATTGTGAAAGCGTTATGCCATCGAGTTATGGTGATGAGAGATGCAAAAGTTGTAGAAATTCAAGAGACAGAATGTTTATTCAGTGCACCGATTCATGCTTATACGCAACATCTTATACAAAGTAGTTTATAAAAGTTATTTGACAAGGAGGATTGTCAATTTTAGACTGGAATTCAGGGAAGTCACGCCTAATTGGTTTTAGGTTTAGATAAGCACAAAATTGAGAACTTCAAGATGAGTAAAATTGCTGAGCCGATTCAAATTCGCAATACAACTTTCAAAAATCGCATTATTAAAGGCGCAATGAGTGAAGCTCTAGCGAATGCTGCTGGTGAACCAAATTATTTGCACACAGGCTTGTATGAGTCTTGGGCAAAAGGTGGTTTAGGGTGTTCAATCACAGGAAATGTGATGGTTGATCTGCGTGCGAAAAATGAGCCTGGTGTCGTTGTGGTCGAAAATGAGCGAGATTTACCTAAATTAAAGGCTTGGGCTGACCTAGGTAAACGTTATGGAATGGTACAGCTTGTTCAATTGTCTCATCCGGGCAGACAGTGTCCTAAAGGCTTAAATAAAGAGACTGTTGCACCATCTGCTGTGCCATTTAGTGCTATGTTGGCAACTACCTTTGCTACACCACGGGCTCTCGAGCATGAGGAAATCCTAGATCTAATCCAACGATTTGCAACCTCTGCGGCGATTTGCGAAAAAGCGGGCTTTGAAGGTGTTCAATTACACGGTGCTCATGGATATTTAATCAGTGAATTTCTATCGCCACTGACCAATAAACGTAATGATCAATGGGGTGGCAGCATCGAAAATCGTATGCGTTTTTTATTAGAAATTTATAAAGCTGTTCGAGCTGCAACATCTGATAATTTTATCGTTTCAGTGAAATTGAATTCCGCAGATTTTCAACGTGGTGGAATTACTGAAGAAGAAGTGATTCAAGTATTTAAAGCTATTGATGATGAAGGAATCGATTTAATTGAAATTTCAGGCGGTACGTATGAAGCGCCCGCAATGGCAGGTGCTAAAGCTGAACAGCGTAAAGCAAGTACCATTGCACGTGAGGCTTACTTTTTAGATTTCGCAGAGAAAATACGTCAAGAAGTAAAATGCAAACTGATGGTTACAGGTGGATTCAGAACCGTTAAAGGGATGAATGATGCTTTAGAAAGTGGTGCATGTGACTTTATTGGAATTGCACGCCCGCTCGCTGTAGAAACGGATTTAACTGATCGTTTGATTGCAGGACACGATGTTAGATATGCAGTAAAACCAATTAAAACAGGGATTCCATTTATTGATAAAATGGCAATTATGGAAATTATTTGGTATGCGGCACAATTCAAAGCGATTGGTGAGGGTAATCAACCTAATCCAAAACTTTCACCTTTAAAAGTTTTTCTGAATTATGCAAAAGGAAATGTGAAGGCTATCATTCAAGGTAAAGTTAATTCAAGAAAATCTGCATAGTGTGAATCTATATATATAAGGAGCCTTTATGGCTCCTTATTTTATGCGGCGAGTTAAAACTAAAGCGCAAGTGTTTGAAAAGGGAAAAGTAACTTAGAGACTTCTTGGGTTGCCCATAATCCGATCGCTCGTGGATGATAGTAAGGTGATAGATATGGAATTAACAATGCTAGTTTATCGTTTGTATCATCTAATGAATGACATTGATGTTTGATCTGTTCAAGTTCATGTTGATTATTGTATTTTGATAGCCAGTTTTGATCTCCTGTTACAGGCATTCTTTTTAAACGAACAGTTAATGATTCCCCTTGAATCCAGTCTTTGATCAGCATTTTCTCAGTTGCATTAAACACACCAAACATTTTGCCATCACTATCGTGAATAAGTTTCCAAAAACGACTTTCTTCGACAGGCCTGTTTTTAATAATCCATTGTTTATCAATTAAGATTTGAACAAATTCAGATATTAATTGAGGTTGAGCGAGCCACTCATTAATAGACTTGCCACTGAATTGACATTTTTGGTTATGGATATGTTGACCGACAACTGCTTTTCTTTGCAGAAGTTGATAAACGCTTTTAGTCAGATCAATTTCTTGGATGATATTTGTTGAGCTCAAGCCAAGATCATTCATTTGGAAACCCATTTTAACCAATTCAAGATATTTTGATTTATCTTGAGCTTGATGATAATGATCAATAAATGCCTGTATTGATTTTTCAGCATGTCCATTGTGTGCATTATCAATTGTAATATGAACATTAAAATAATGAGGATCAATTCCAAGTTCTGCTAACTCATAATTGGTGATTAACAGGTGTAGTGGTAATTGTTCATAACCCAAGTTAAATCCAATTACTATTGGAAATAAATCATGTGGTATATATGCGAGAGCAAGTTGAACAGCGGCTTGTTCAAAATAAATATCATCTAAATAATTAATGTACGGTTCAAGCTCGAAATGTCGCAGTAAGCTTTGATACATGCAAACATGATTTGCTTTAGCATCTCCCAAGCCAAGTTCCTCTAAGTAGATATAGCTTAGATCTTTGCTTTCAAACAGAGAGGGGTGCGTAAGAGATGAATATAGCCAGGAGCCATCTACATATTTAACTGGAGCAACTTTATATAAAAATTCTAAAGCATGAGAGATGGTTGGAAAGTAGTCACGCCCAAGGCCTGATTTTCGTTGATCTAGATAACTTTGAAATTTAGAACAAGTTTGATCATGTTCGTGTTGTATATGTTGCCTAACTTGGTCTACCTGATCAATCCACGATAAATGAGTCGTATTGAGTTGATCGAATAGTGAAAGAACATAGGTTTCAGCATATTCTGTTTTACATTCACGATTCACTTTAGGGTCTAAAAAAAACTCAACCCAGTCTTTATTTGTTTTAGGACTAATTGTATTTAATTGTGATGGGGATGCTAGGGGATTAAGTACGGTGTTGTCCAACATCATCTTCTCCAAGCGTTATTAAGGGTTTAAACCACCATAACCTGCAAAGATGATAATGTTGTTTATTTTGTGTTCGATTTTTAGGGTGACTAAGTTATAAAAAAAAGCCCAAGTCTTAAATGCTTGGGCTTTTTTATGAGATGTATCATCTCGAATATGGCGTCCCTACGGGGATTCGAACCCCGGTTACCGCCGTGAAAGGGCGATGTCCTAGGCCTCTAGACGATAGGGACAGTGCAGAAATATATTTTAAACCATGTTATTTCAATTGAAATTAATGGCGTCCCTACGGGGATTCGAACCCCGGTTACCGCCGTGAAAGGGCGATGTCCTAGGCCTCTAGACGATAGGGACTTAATAAAATCTACTTCTGAAAATTGGCGTCCCTACGGGGATTCGAACCCCGGTTACCGCCGTGAAAGGGCGATGTCCTAGGCCTCTAGACGATAGGGACGTTTCAGAGGTGGGCGTATAATAGGGTGAAAATAGGGGGGTGTCAAACGCATTTCAGCAAAAAAATTAAAAAAATGGTGTGTTCGTATGAAAATAAAACAATATTGAATTTAAAGGCTAAATTTAGATCAAATCTCCAAGAAATATTAGAAAAGCATTGGGAAAATAGGAACTGTCTAAGCAAAAAAATAGCGACCGAAGTCGCTATTTCAAAATCAAGATTTATCGTGATAAAACAGGTAATAACTGGCATAGCATACAGCAATGAACGCTAAACACCCGAAAAAGCTAATACGCATACTTGGATCAAATACCATACTTAAGCATGTGATAAAACAGAACACAAAACCTAAGATTGGGACAATTGGAAATAATGGAGCAGCAAAGCCCAGCTCTTCTTTTTTGCGCCCTTGCTTATACCAATCGCGTCTGAAATTAAATTGGCTTAAACAAATACTCATCCACACAACGACCATTGTGAAAGCAGCAATACCTAATAAATTGGTAAAAATAGTCTCAGGTGCGAATTGTTCTGACAATAAGCCTGGTAACCCACCGATCATTGTCACGATCACTGCAACATAAGGGATACCACGTGCATTCACTCTAGAAAATACTACAGGGAGCTGCTTTTTGTAAGATAAAGACCACATCATGCGTGACGCAGCAAACAAACCAGAGTTAGCAGCTGATAATAAAGCGGTAATAATTACAAAACGGATGATATCTTCTGCATAGGGAATACCAATATGCTGGAAAACAGTCACAAATGGAGAGCTACTCACACCTTCAGCAGCTAAGCCAGCTTCTTGATGTGGAAGAAGTGACGTTACTACAATGATTGTACCTACGAAGAAAATCAACAGACGAAAAATCGCTGTATTAATCGCTTTAGGAACATTTTTAGCTGGGTCTTTAGTTTCACCAGCAGCAACCCCAATTAATTCTGTTCCAGAGAATGCGAAGTTTACGATAAGCATCGTAGCAAAAATTGGGAATAGACCTTCAGGGAACCAACCTTGAGCCGTTAAATTGCTAAATAAAGGCGCCGTTTCGTAACCTTGATAGCCAATTACGCCAAAAATTGCGAGTAGGCCTAAGAGAATAAATGCAACAACAGTAATAACTTTAACTAATGCCAGCCAAAATTCAGATTCTGCGAACCATTTTGTGGAAATCATATTTAAAACAAATACGAATACACCAAAGACTATAGTCCACATCCACATGGAACTATCTGGGAACCATTCCTGCATGAGGAGGGCGGCGGCTGTAAACTCAGTTCCTAAAGTAACCGACCAAGTTAACCAATATAACCAAGTGATGGTATAGCCTGTTCCTGGTCCAATATATCTTTTGGCATAAGCACCAAACGAACCAGACTCAGGCATATGAACGGCAAGCTCACCTAAACACAGCATAACCATGTAGGCGATAATCCCGCCAAGGATATAAGAAATAATGGCACCTACAGGCCCCGTTTGTGCAATGACTTCACCCGAACCTAAGAAAAGTCCAGTACCGATTGCGCCGCCAAGCGAAATCATAACCAGATGTCGAGTACTCATAGCGCGTTGTAAAGGCGCAGAATTGCCCTGATGCGAAGCATCATTCGGAGATGAGTGCATAGGATTGAAAATTCGAAACAAATGAAGCGAGTTATTGTAGTGAAAAACTACAATTCTTCAATGAAATAATAGTAATTTTGAATATTGAGTGATCGTATGAAACGATAATGGCGTCCCTACGGGGATTCGAACCCCGGTTACCGCCGTGAAAGGGCGATGTCCTAGGCCTCTAGACGATAGGGACGTTGCGAGGTGCTTGTATATTAAGGATAGACATTTCAATTGTCAAAAGCTTCGTATCAAAAAAAGTTTTAATCGTTCATACATTAAGCAAAAACAATCAATTAGTTTTAATTTTGATTAAACTGACAACAATAAGATTTTTCATGTATTTAAATAACATGGAGAGAAGGTCCTCACTATAAAAAACGATCCGCTTTATATTCATCATATCAAACCAGCCATCTGTAAAATTTGATAAGATGACGTGGTAAGACAACGAAGGAAAGAGGCGTGTTGCCATTTAAACTCTGGGTCGATGCTGATGCATTACCTAAAATTTTGCGTGAAGTCATTTTAAGAGCTTCTGATCGTTATCAACTTGAAGTAACTTTTGTCGCCAATCAAAATGTAGGAATAACTCCTTCTGTTCGTATTAATTCAATACAGGTGATGAGTGGAGCAGATCAAGCTGATAAAGAAATTATCGAACGTATGAAAGAACATGATATTGTCATGACGCAGGATATTCCTCTAGCAGCTCAAGTCATCGAAAAGGGTGGCGTTGCAATTCATCCACGTGGTGAAATTTGGACAGAAGCTAATATTAAGGCACGATTACATTTGCGTGATTTTATGGAAACTTTGAGAGGGGCTGGAGTTCAAACCGGTGGACCACCGCCAATTTCAGAAAGAGATAAGCGTGAATTTTCAAGTGCTTTGGATCAAACGATTCAAAAACAAAAAAGAAAAACTGCCTGATTTATCTTATCAATCGAGTTCACATGCCAGAAAAATCTAAACTTATGCTCATTTATGCCTTATTGGTCATCATCTGGGCAACAACTCCACTTGCGATTGTGTGGAGTGTAGAAGATATTTATTTAATGTGGGCATTGGTGATTCGATTAGGCTTGGCACTGCCTATCGCGGCATTGCTTCTCATTGTTTTAAAGGTAAAATTTCCTTTAAATTCAATTGCATTGCATAGTTATTTTGCTGGTTCATTTAGCTTGATTGGTTCACAATTTTTTACTTATGTAGCTACTGATTATCTAAGTTCTGGCATGATTGCACTGATGTTTGGATTAGCACCAATTATGGCAGGGCTTATTGGAAAATTTATCTTTCAACAAGATTTGCATAAGCTGCAATGGTTAGGAATGATCGTCGCGATTACTGGGCTTGTAGTGATCAGTTTTACTGGATCATCACAACATATCCATCCCATTGGAATTGGTTTAATGTTGCTCAGCGTTTTTTCATACGCAATGTCAATTTTTTGGGTAAAAAAAATAAATGCTGATGTAGCACCGATGGCACAGGCGACAGGTTCAATACTGGTTTCTACCATCGTTGCATGTCTAATTGTGCCATTTATATGGAAATATTTACCTACTGAATTACCTTCAATGAAGTCATTACTTGCGATCATATATTCTGTTGTTATGGCTTCATTAGTTGCTATGTTTTGTTATTTCTATTTGGTCAAAAAAATCCAACCCACCACATTGTCCCTTACAAATGTAATGACTCCAGTTTTAGCGCTTGGTATAGGTGCCGCGTTTAATCATGAGAAGTTAACGCTAGGTATGATACTGGGAGCAATGATCCTACTTCTGGGATTGTTTATGTATTTTTATCGGGATATAGAAGCGAATCAGAAATTTAAACAAAAAGTATTAAAGCCTTAAGTTGGATGCTCAGCGATTCTGTGAGTTTTTTAAATGCTTCAAGGCTTCTGTCAACTTTACTTTGTCTTGGGGATGTAACGTTAGAAAATATGCACCGGTTCTAAACAGCCCATTTTCTTCTTGATTGCTGTAGACAACTTGTGCAGTTGCAGCGATATGAAAATCATTTTCAGGGTGACTCAATGTGATGTGTATATAGGTTTGTTCAGGGATATGTTGCTCAGCATAAAAACTAAAACCTGTTTCAGACAAATTGACTTGAGTAGGTACTGGTAACATGGTTTGTACAATAGAGTCGTAAAGTGAGCCCGTAATCAGGTTTAATTTTTGATTAAATAAGGATAATATCCGAGCAATTTGTTGATCTTTTTGATTTAATTGTTCTAATTCGTACATAAGCGCATGATCAAATTGATCTAATTCTGCAAGTAAGAGAAAATAGCGCGGTAGTACAAAATTTGAATCATAGGGATCATTCAAAGCGACATCTTTAGTGATGATCTGATAATTTATTCTTAAGGCAGCATCAATACGTGACATGACGCGTCTTTCAATATTGCCACTTTGATGCTGAAGATTTTCCATTAAAACACCTCGGACTAGATGGTATGTTTAAACCGATCTCGCTGTATATAGGGTTGAGATACACTCGCGCACGGCGAAGTAATCACTTTATTTCTTTTATTGCTTTAGTTTCCATGATCGGTCTGACTTTGGGCGTCGCTGTTCTCATTACTGTGTTATCTGTAATGAACGGTTTCGATCGTGAATTAAAAAACCGTGTCTTGGGAATGGTACCTCAAGCGACTGTTTCCTCTACACAAATTCTAACAGACTGGCCTGAGCTTGCAAAGAAAATAGACCAACATGAACATGTGACGGGTGTTGCACCTTTTACACAGTTGCAGGGGATGTTAACAGCCCAAGGACAGGTTGCAGGGATAATGGTCACGGGTATTGAGCCTGACTATGAAAAAAATGTATCTATTATTCAAAATCATATGGTTCAAGGCGACATCAACTCATTAAAGAAAGGTGAGTTCGGGATTGTTTTGGGCAAGCAGATGACGGATGCTTTAGGTTTAAGTCTCAATGACAATGTAACATTGGTATTACCTGAAGCGACACCATCACCCGCTGGCGTTGTTCCACGATTTAAACGTTTTAAAATTGTCGGTATTTTTAGTATTGGTGCGGAAGTGGACTCGATGATGGGTTACATCGCGCTAAATGATGCTTCGACACTGTTGAGACTGCCGGATGGTGCACAAGGTATCCGTATGAAGCTAGATGATATCTTCAAAGCACCACAAGTCGCTGAAGAAGTTGTTATGGATTTACCAGGCAATTTCTATCCATCAAATTGGACTTATACGCACGGCAATCTCTTTAGTGCCATTCAGATGGAAAAAGCAATGGTCAGCCTTTTACTTTTCCTGATTGTCTTGGTTGCAGCATTTAATATTGTATCTTCATTGGTGATGGTGGTTACTGATAAAAAATCCGACATTGCTATTTTAAGAACCTTAGGTGCTTCACCAGCAACGATCACTAAGATTTTTATGGTACAGGGTACGGTGATTGGTGTTGTAGGAACACTGGCAGGAGCAGCACTAGGTATCATCTTTGCAACGAGCATCAGTGGATTTATTGGCTGGTTGAACACTGCTTTTGGACTAAATTTGTTCGATGCATATTTCATTAACTATTTACCATCGTATCTACGTTGGCAAGATGTGGTGGTGATTGTTAGCTTATCACTAGCGCTAAGTTTCCTTGCAACAATTTATCCAGCGCTGCGTGCTGCCAAAGTTCAACCAGCAGAGGCTTTACGCTATGAGTAATATTGTCTTAGAAGCCAAAAATATTCATAAACATTTTACAGATGGTAAATCAACTGTTGAAGTGATTAAGGGATTGGATTTAGTTGTTGAGCAAGGACAATTTGTTTCAATTGTTGGATCAAGTGGTTCGGGTAAGAGTACGCTGTTACATGTATTAGGGGGGCTTGATCGTCCGTCCGAAGGTGTAGTGATGCTTAATGGTCAGCGTTTTGACACTTTAGGCGAAGCTGAACGCGGTTTCCTACGTAATGAACACCTCGGATTTGTGTATCAATTTCACCATTTACTTCCTGAGTTTACGGCTTTAGAAAATGTATCAATGCCGCTGATGTTACGTAAAGATGCAAATTTTAAAGAAGTAAAAGAACGTGCAGAATATTTGTTGAATAAAGTGGGTTTATCACATCGTTTAACGCATAAACCAGGTGAGTTATCTGGCGGTGAGCGACAACGCGTTGCGCTTGCACGGGCTTTAGTGGCTCAACCTAAATTGATGATGGCAGATGAGCCTACTGGAAATTTAGATCGTAAGACTGCCGTCACAATTTTTGAATTGCTTTCCGATCTGCGTAAAGAATTTAATATGGCAATGCTCATCGTGACCCATGATGAGCAGCTCGCACAAACTGCTGATAAGATTTTGCATATGCAAGATGGATTGTGGGTATAGCCTAAAAATCCGATTAACAGTCTTGTTAAAGCCCACTTAGGTGGGCTTTAATCTATTTAAGAAAAATAAACATAAAAGTTAGATGTTTTTAATATTTATTCTCATCTTTTGGATCATTGGTGTTGCTACGATCAGCTTTCAGGGTGAAGTTGAATATTCAACTCTCTTGCTGGGTATGGCAAGTATCATTTTGATCATGGGTTACTTTGTACAATTAATGAGGCAACCTGATCGATTCATTTATCCTCACACCTCAAGTATTGTCCAGTCATCATCAAGAATGCTTGTGCTAACGGGAATTTGTCTGATCACATTTGTTTTGGGGCATCAACATGCAAAAACAGCCTTACACGATCGTTTAGAGAAACGTGTTCAATATATTGAAGAAAAAGAAATAGTTGTCTATATCAATAAAATTAATCAGCTGAAAATGGATCAGGAAGGTCGATCAATACAGCAGCGTGCGCAAGTGATCGACAAGAAGCAAGGACAATCTCAAACGCTATTATTATATTTGCGAGAGTCAAAACTTGATACGACATTAGAACTAGGGCGCTATTATAAAGTTACGGGAAAATTAAGACCCGCACATAGTTATGCAGTAGATGGGGTATTTGATCATGAGAAATGGTTGTTGCAGCAAAATATAGCTGGAACAATGCGTGTAGATTGGATCGTACCTGTAAGTGAAGCGGTGTTATATTCTGAAGGTTATTTATCTTCAACCGATGTGCATCGGAGCCTTATCGCACGATTGAGCCTGAGCATTGAAAAAGCACGTTTAGCTTTTAGGGATGATATCGAACAGGGAGTATTCAGGAATAAGGGTTTGCTAGTCGCGTTACTCACAGGTGATAAGAGTCTACTGACGGAGCAACAAGAAGAATTATTTAAAAAACTAGGCATTACGCATTTATTGGCTATTTCAGGTCCACATGTTCTAATTTTTGCTGGTTTATTATCGTGGTTCATGGGGCATCTTGTATCAATTTTTCGTCCTCATATTTTTCTAAAAGTTCCCAAAACATATTTACTTTTAATCCCTTTCGTATGTGGGGTAATTATTTATAGTTTTTTTTCAGGGCTCGAAATTCCTGCACTAAGAACTACATTGTCAGTTTGTCTAATTAGTATCGCTATTTTATTTAAATTTAAGATTAAGCCTTTTGTGCTATTACTTATCAGTGCGAGCTTAATGCTCTATTTAGACCCTTTTAGTATTTTATCTGCTGCATTTTGGCTTTCGTACGGCGCATGTTTGATTTTGATTCGTGTATACCAAACGATCGTTCATGAACAGCAAAACACTGCTTTAATCAACAAATATCATTTTCTAGATAAAGCAAAAATGTATCTTAAAATACTTTTGCAATCCCAATGGAAAATATTTATTGCACTGTTACCATTCACTTTACTGATATTTCAACAGATTTCTTTACTTGCACCATTTGCTAATTTAGTTGCTGTTCCAATGATTGGGACCTTGATCGTGCCATTAGAAGTACTGGGCTATTGTCTCAGCTTTATTCCTTTTGTTGGTCTATTTTTATTTCATCTGGCTGATATGTTGATATCGGTGCTTTTGGTGCTGCTGACTAAGTTGGGATTAATATTAGACAATCCATTGAAATGGGTGGCGCTAACGAAAGCACAAATGTTTTTGCTCGCTTTAGCAGTATTGATATTCTTTATGCCAAAGAATGTAATCCCTCGATTATGGATACCCGTATTAGGTGTGGCATTGCTGATGCCTAAACGTGATGATGGATACGATATCATTGAAATTTTAGACATAGGGCAGGGGCAATCCATACTCTTACAGTCATCAGGGAAAAATGCTTTAGTTGATACAGGCGGGAGCTTTGATGAGAATACATTTAGTATTGGAGAAAGTGTAGTTGTCCCTTTCTTAATTCAACGTGGCATATCAAAATTAGATCAAATTTTTATGAGTCATCTTGATCAAGATCATGCTGGTGCATACCGCGCTATCGAAAAACATATACAAATTGATCAAGTTATCTCAAATGAAAAAGATGATAGGTTTCAGCAAGTGAAATTTGATTATTGTCGACAGCATCAACAGGTGCAATTGGGTAAGATAAATATACAATTTCTCTCACCAGCTGAATCACAATTAAATTTTGTCAGTCAAAATCGTAATGAGCTCTCTTGCGTAATATATCTGACATTACCCTATGCTAACGATTTTAAGCATATTCTGATTATGGGAGATGCAGGATGGGAGACAGAGTATAGTATTTTAAAGCAGTATCCTGAACTTAAAGTAGATATTTTAATCTTAGGACACCATGGCAGTCGACATAGTTCATCTTACGACTTTTTAAAAAATACCAAACCTAAAATTGCCATTGCATCGGCTGGTTTTGATAACCGCTATAATCATCCACATCCTGTTGTCAAAGAGCGTTTAAAAGCGCTTAATATTCCGCTACTCGATACCCAATCGAAGGGCAGCATTCGAATGACCTTCGATAAAAACGGAGATGTACAATTTCGATATCATCGAGATCAAAAAGCGTGGTTAACTCGGAATATCCCCATAGATTAACTTGCTTTTCTGACTTGTTCTATTTTTGCTCTGGCTTGTTCTGCAGGGATACGATAAATGTTATGTAGATCAGGATTTGCACGGAAACGTTTGTAGCTCCAATGAGCATGTTCAGGATAACGATGAATCAGGCTTTCTATTGCACGGTGAATTACTAACGTTCCATCAGCGGGAGTGCCTTCATAAATCGAAGCATCCATTGGTTCAATAAATACATCAAAATCTTCAGTTTCATTGCGAATTGCATAGACCAAAAGGCCTTTGGCTTTAGTTTTTTGGATGAGTTTGGCACTTAAATTACTGGACTCGAGTGGTATGCCGAAATAATCGATCATTTCACCACCGTGTTTAGGATTGTGATCTGGAAGAATCACAGTTGTCCCCCCTAATTTAAGGGCTTTAAAAATTTGTCTTATACCACTCTCATCTGTAGGGACTAAAGTTGCTTGTTCTCGACTACGAGCCTGGCGCACAAATTGATCTGCTTCTTCATTCTTGATGGGTTTATACATGATGGTCATCTTAGTATATTGTGCGAACCACGCATTCATGACTTCCCATGTACCAAAATGTGGTGCGAGTAAAATAATACCTTTCTTTTCAGCCATTGCTTCATGAAAATATTCAGCACCAGTGACATTGCGTATTCGTGAAATATTGGTTTCGTTTGAGCTTCCCCAAATACTAAAAAATTCCATATAAGATTGAAGTTCGTTTCTTACCGCTGCACGAGTCACTAAATGTTTTTCTTCATCAGAAAGATGCGGTAAGCAAATGTCGATATTGAGGCGGATGGTATTCGTAGTTTTTGTAATTTTTAGCGTATTAATCAGCCCTGCAAGCATTTTTGCAAAAAAACGAGAAAAACGAATCGGACGGCGACTGAAGAAATTTAACAGGCGGGTTGTGGTCGATGTTTTGGTTTCAGGCATTAGATTCAAAATTTGGTAAGTTCATAGAATATTGTGATTTGGGTTTATTATATGTTAAATCTTGACTTATAAATAGTTTGACCTCATTCCTTGTATATAATGTCAGCTTAAATTTAATTTGGATGGTATGTATGTCCGCTTGGCCGCCTGAACCACAAAATGAAAATCAAAAACCAAATAACCAACCGAACGGAAAAGAATGGCAAATTTTAGAAAAAGCTGTTCTCGCATCTGTAGAAGAACAGAGACGTGCAAGACGTTGGGGAATCTTTTTTAAATTTCTTACTTTCGCATATCTGTTGTTTATAGTTTTGGTCATGGGGAAAAGTTGTTCAACGACTTCCACTGATAGTGCGGTGTCATCACAGCATATTGCTACAGTCGATATTGTAGGAACGATTGCTGCAGACCAGCAAAGTGTGAATAGTGCAGATACGATCAAAGGTTTGAAAAAAGCATTTGAAAGCAAGCAATCGCAAGCTGTTGTTTTAAATATTAACTCTCCGGGTGGATCTCCAGTTCAGTCTGATGAAATTTGGCAAGAGATCCAATATTTAAAGTCGGTTTATAAAGATAAAAAACTTTATGCATTAATTGGTGACACAGGTGCTTCAGGTGCATATTACATTGCGTCTGCAGCGGATGAAATTATTGTTAATCCATCAAGTTTAGTCGGCTCAATTGGCGTCATTATGCCAAACTATGGAGTGAGTGGTTTGATGCAAAAACTTGGCGTTGAAGATCGCACCATGACTTCAGGTGAGAACAAAGCATTATTGTCGATGACACAACCAGTTGATCCTGCACAACGTGCACACGTACAAGGTGTATTGGATAATGTTCATCAACATTTTATTGATGCAGTCAAAAAAGGTCGTGGCAATAAATTGAAATCGCAAGACCCTGCTATATTTTCAGGTTTGTTTTGGACTGGTGAGCAGGCTGTGAAGCTCGGTATCGCAGATCGGATTGGCAGTATTCACACACTGAAACGTGAATTAAAAGTCGAAAAAACGGTAGATTATACTATTCAACGCAGCCCCTTTGATTCTGTGCTTGGACGACTTGGAAGTGAAATTGGTCAAGGTTTTGCTTCTTCAATTTCCAAGCAGATTCAATCTGAGCAGGTGAATCGAATCCAATGAAACCATTGATCCATTTTGCTCATGCCAACGGGGTTCCATCGAAAGTTTATCAAAAATTTTTTGATGCTTTGTCTGATCAATTCGATGTGATTTATACGACCAATCTTGGTGTTGATCAACGTTATCCTGTAGATCAACACTGGGAAAGTATGACACAGCAAGTGATTGATAATATTGTTCAGAAATCCCATGGTCGTAAAGTGATTGGTATCGGGCACTCCTTAGGAGGAGTTTTGACGTTCAAAGCTGCGTTGAAATGCCCAGAACTTTTTAGTCAAACTATTCTTCTCGATCCACCTCTTATTATGGGGCTAGAATCATTTGCTATGCATATTGCAAAGTCTTTAAAGTTAAAAGTAGTGGATCAAATGTCGCCAGCGGCATTGTCTAAACGTCGACGTGATCACTGGGATAGTCGTGAGCAGGCTGCAACATTACTTCGACCCAAAGCATTATATGCAGCATTTGATGAGCAATGTTTTAATAACTATATTCAATTTGCATTAGTTGAAGATCCAACGCGTGGCGGCGTTGAATTGGCGATTCCAAAATCTATTGAAGTGGATATTTTTAGAACCAATCCTTCATTATGGTGGCTGCCTCAACCTAAGCTCAAAGTTCCAACTCAATTAATTGTTGCTTCTGAAGGTCCATTCTTAGCACGTAAATTCCCTCATAAAGTGAGGAAAAAGTTTGGTGTGCCTTTTAGTATTTTTGAAGGTGGGCACATGTTCCCACTTGAACATCCTGAGCAATTAGCTGCGCATTTAAAAACTATTTTGACGCCACTAAAAAACGCAGCCTAAGCTGCGTTTTTTAAATCAAATATGACAGAACTGTATTGGATCTTTCAAAATTTGATTTTTATAGTGCACGCCTTCGGATGTGACTTGAATGGTTTGATTACAAATCCATTCTACAACTTGAGGATAAATTAAATGTTCAAGTTGATGTACACGATCTGCTAAAGATGCAACATTAT
This sequence comes from Acinetobacter sp. ANC_7654, assembly GCF_056779855.1. NCBI lineage: Bacteria > Pseudomonadati > Pseudomonadota > Gammaproteobacteria > Moraxellales > Moraxellaceae > Acinetobacter > Acinetobacter sp. ANC_7654. The sequence continues at coordinate 225,742 of NZ_JBWYIR010000004.1, forward strand.
CATGGTGAGAAACTTTGAGTACGCCTTGAGCAAGTGCTTGACCTGCATCTAGTTCTGCAGTGACATAATGTACTGTGCAACCATGCCATAGATCACCAGTATTCAATACACGTTGATGTGTATGCATTCCTTTGTAATTTGGCAGCAGAGAGGGGTGGATATTGATCATTTTACCCTCCCATGCTTTAACGAACTTAGCACTTAAAATGCGCATAAACCCCGCTAAAACCACAAGATCAGCTTCCCAGTCGAGCAGTTGCTGGTGCATAACATCATCAAATGCTTCACGATCTGGGAAGTTTTTATGTTCAATCACTGCAGTTGCAATGTTGGCATGAGCAGCACGCTCAAGTGCGTAAGCAGCAGGTTTATTCGAGATCACACCGACGATTTGACCTGAAAGGTTTGCATCGATTAATGCTTGTAGGTTTGATCCGTTACCTGATACTAAAACAGCAATTTTAATCATGTTTTAACAATAAATTGATTAAGCGAAGATCACACGAATTTTTTCGTCTGCACCTTCGACAGATTCAGCATTGTCAACAATGTGGCCCATTGTCCATGCTTTTTCACCGAGTTGATTTAAGATTTCAACTGTTTTATCAGCTTCAGCAGCATCAACAACTAGAACCATACCTACGCCACAGTTGAATGTGCGGTACATTTCAAATTGTTCTACACCACCTTCACGTTGAAGAAGTTTGAACAGCTCAGGCCATTCCCAAGAAGATTCGTTTACTACAGCTTGGGCACCATTTGGTAATACGCGAGGTAAGTTACCTGGTAAACCGCCACCTGTGATGTGTGCCATCGCGTGAACATCAACCTGTTTGAGAAGCTCTAAAATAGGTTTAACGTAGATACGAGTTGGCTCCATTGCAACATCAGCAAGTGGACGACCATCAACAATTTGAGTTAAATCAACATTTTTTACATCTAAAATTTTACGAAGAAGAGAGTAGCCATTAGAGTGTGCGCCGCTTGAAGCAACACCAACTAATACGTCACCAGCTTTAACTTTAGAGCCATCAATAATTTTACTTTGTTCTACAACACCTACACAGAAACCAGCTAAATCGTAATCTTCACCTTCATACATGCCTGGCATTTCAGCAGTTTCACCACCGACCAACGCACATCCAGCAAGTTCACAACCTTGACCGATACCTGTCACTACATTTGCTGCGACATCAACATTGAGGTGACCAGTTGCGTAGTAATCAAGGAAGAAGAGTGGTTCAGCACCACAGACAAGTAAATCGTTCACACACATTGCAACCAAATCCTGACCAATTGTGTCATGACGGTTTAAATTCAATGCTAAACGTAATTTTGTACCAACACCGTCTGTGCCAGATACGAGAACAGGTTCTTCATAACCTTTAGGAATTTTACAAAGTGCACCGAAGCCACCAAGACCGCCCATTACTTCAGGACGAGTCGTGCGTTTAGCGACAGATTTGATACGATCGACTAACGCGTCGCCCGCCTCAATGTCGACACCTGCATCTTTGTAGCTTAAACCAGTGTTTGGGGTAGAAGTTGAGTTGCTCATATTGAAGTCTCCGCATTCGCGCGGGGATTATAACCTGAATATACGAAACTCTTATGTTATTTATGCACTAAAATGTTATCTTTACTAAAATATTTTCCTTTACATAACGAATAATCTTAAAAAAGGCGAGTTTCTATGGTAGATCGTACCCTACGCCGTGTTTTTATCCTTGCAGGGATAGCTTTATTTCTCTGGATTTTATACTTATTAAAACCGGTCGTAATCCCATTTATTGGTGCATTTTTAATAGCTTATCTTTTCAGTCCATTGGTTGATCGATTGCATAAGATAGGTTTACCTCGTTGGTTGTCTATCAGTTTGGTATTTATTGGTATTGGCGTTGTGATCACATGGGCAATGTGGTATTTGGTTCCATTAATTTGGGAACAGCTAATGTATGCTAAATCCAGTATCCCGAAAGTAGTTCATTGGGTAAATTATAGCTTCTTACCGTGGTTATCAGATACTTTCAATATAGTGCCACTAGAATTAGATGTAGACCAGATTTCAGCAGCTGTTATGGAGTATGTTCAAACCAATTATAGTGCTGACAGTATCCAAGCGATGGCACTCAAATTGGCACAATCTGGTCTGAATTTTATTCAGATTGGTGGGACAATTGTACTGATTCCAATTATTGCATTTTATTTCCTCTTAGATTGGGATCGAATGCTCAATAGTTTGCGTCGACTCATTCCACGTCCTTATGAAGCTTCAACGCTTGAAATCGTAGGTGAATGCCATAGCGTACTAGGCGCATTTGTAAAAGGACAATTCCTCGTGATGATCCTTTTGGGGATTGTTTATGCCGTTGGTTTACAACTGATTGGTCTGGAAGTTGGTTTGATTATTGGCATGATTGCAGGCTTGGCAAGTATCATCCCATATTTAGGATTTGCAGTAGGAATTATTGCTGCCGTGATCGCAACTTTTTTCCAATTTGGTATGGATTGGACTCAACTCCTTTTAGTTGCAGTGGTGTTCATGGTAGGGCAAGCTGTTGAAGGTTATGTGCTTCAGCCATTCTTATTGGGAGATAAAATTGGTCTTTCTCCAGTAGCGGTCGTATTCGCTGTATTGGCTGGTGCACAATTGGCTGGTTTCTTGGGTATGTTGATTGCATTACCTGTTGCAGCTGTAATCGTGGTACTGCTCCGACATGCACGTGACACTTATGAAAGGAGTACAATTTATGGTACGCCAGCTGTTGCCTTAGCTGATCATGGTGGTGGTGAAATTACAATCCAAACCGATCAGGTTGATATTGAGCTTGATCTCAAACCACAATCAATCAATAATCAACAAGATATTGCAACATCTGAGAAAATCGATGTGCAGAAACAAAATAAAGAACCTTAAGGTGACCAAGCATTTATGCGGCAACTGCAACTTGATATAGAACCTCAACTTGATGCACGGATCAGTGATTTTTCCGGCCCAGGTTGGGGACCCGTCATTGATGCAGTTCGCCAACTTCATGCTGGATTAATGAATCGATTTTACCTTTATGGCGGTGCGGGCACAGGTAAGAGTCACTTATTAACTGCAATATGTGACTCATATCTAGATGTGGGGAAATCTGCAATTAAAGTGTCATTGCTAGAATTGCTCGATGCTCCAATTGAGGCGATTACTTCATTGGATCGTTATGATTTGGTCGCTCTAGACGATATTGAAGCGATTAGTGGTGTACCGCATTGGCAAAAAGCGGTATTTCACTTAATAAATAATAATAATGATGGTGGAGGACAACTAGTCTTTTCATCTAGATCTGCGCCAATTGAACTGAAACTTGAATTACCAGATCTTCAGTCGAGATTAACTCAAGCGGTGAGTGTTAAAGTGCCAACAGGTCAATCCTATGCTGACCGCTATGCCTTATTACATTCTGTGTTGGAGCGTAAAGGTGTGCATTTTGATCCTTTAATTATTGATTATCTGCTGACCAATGGCCCGATACAGACCAGTACCTTATTACAAACGGTTGATCAATTATCAAAGTTACTACAGGGTGAAAAAGTTAAGCTATCCAACGCAACCCTTAAGCAAATCTACGCGCTCATCGATCAGTATAGTGCTTAAATGCTTTTTTAAATGTTATTCAAAACTCAAAATGTAAATTTTATCTGAACTCGGCAATTTTTTACTTAAAAATAATTGAGAATTCTAAAAATTTGTGACAGATTAGTCAAAATGGACAAATAGCGCTACATAATTAAAGTTCGCTACTTAAAAAAATAAAGAAAAATTAAGGAGATGGTAATGCTCAGACGGGGCTTAGGTCTTGTATTGTTGTGTGCAACAGGGCATGTATTCAGTGCAGATATTGTGGTTACGACCACTGAAGATATCACCAAAAATGATGATCAATGTTCGTTGCGTGAAGCAATTGAATATATTAATCAGGGTAAACCTGAAGCAGGTCTCAATGGCTGTGGTGGTAAAGATGCCACAGATAATATTATCTTATCTACGAAAGAATATCTCCTAAACGAGCAAGTTCGCATCTCTAAACCGATGGTTTTTAGAACGCAGTATGAAACTACCATTGTCGACGATATTCCTGGTACAAAAAATGCCGTCATAACAATGAAGGGTACTGATAGAATTTTCCATATTGAGCGAATTCGTCCTAAAGCTGATGATGAAATTAGAGATGCTGCAATTGGTGTGGAATTTTACGAAATTACCTTGCAAGGTTGTACTGCATCTGTATGCAAAGACAAAGGTGGATTAATTCTCAATTATGAACGGCTAAAATTAGATAAAAGCCATCTTATCAATGGCAAAGCGAATTTTGGCGGTGCGATTTATAATGTTGAATCATTTATTGAATCCGAAACCAGCAAAATTCGTTCCGCGCGAGTGAATTTAGTTAATTCGTTATTGGAAAACAATCAAGCACAACAAGGTGCTGTTTTGTATAGTGAATATCCTGATTTTGACATTAGTGCTTCTGTTATTAAAGGTAATAAAACAACAGATTCAGAAGGTTTCGCAATCTATAGCCATAAAGTGTTGAGTGAAGATGAAACTAAGGTGACCAATCTCAATTATGCCAAAGTGACTAATTCAACAATTTTTAATAATAAGGGCTATATTATCAATGTGAAGGATGGTATTGCGCTTAATAACAATACGCTGGTCTTTAATGATTTTGGCTTGGTTTTTAATGCACCGTTTAAGAAGGCATCGCTTACTAACAATATAATTGCAAAAAATGGCAATCGAGACTGCCGTGTAGAGACTGCAATCGATCAATCAAATTTAAACAATAATTTATATGGTTTTGGTTGTGAGGGCACAGCTTCAGAAAAACTGGGCGAGCGCACATTATTAGCTGGGACTGATGTAGAAGGTGAATGTGATGTTAATTCATCTGGCATTTTATGTCCGTTCAAAGTCTATTCTGGCTATGCTTTAGGATATTTCCGTCCAAGAGTGTTGCCTAGTTATCGACAATTGACAGATTCTCCGATCATTAATCGTGGACCAGATTCAAATGGTACATCATGTGAAACAGTTGATCAGCGTGGCAACGCACGTAAGGATCGTATTTTGTGTGATCGAGGCGCAATCGAACTTATTCAGTCAAGTACGTCTTCAGGCAGATTTGGCAAGGATATATTTTATGGAGAGATTGTTAAGTTAAATATTAATGATTTTCTAGGAGATGGTGAGCTAATACCTGCTAGTCAATGTGATGCCTTAGTCGGACCTCATCCGAAAAAAGAAGAATGGCAAGCGGGCTGTATGATCATCCAACAAAATAACTCTCCTAGTAAAGGTAAAGCTGAACTACTCCAAAATGGAGAGTTTACGTATACACCTCAAGGGAATTGGCACGGAACTGATGATTTTAAAGTTTTGGTCGTTGTATCTACACGTCAGTTAAATGAGTCAATGAATCCTTATATCGAAATTCCAACTGTCATTAAACAAGACCCCAGAGATACTTATACAAGCGATAAAGTAAAAACTTCTGGTGGGGGGCTAGGTCTAATCTCCGTATTAGGTCTGATGACTTTAATCGCGATACGTAGAAAAAAATAATAAGGGAATCGTATGTTGAAAAGTAGAAAAGCTTTTTTGACCTTAGCAGTCCTTTCTGCAATGTCATTGATGGCTGCTGAAGATACAATAATTTATGTCACTACCTTTGATGATGAAGACGGTACTAATGATGCAAAGTGTTCACTCAGAGAAGCGTTGACGGCTGCTTCGACTAATCGAGCTTATGGAGGTTGTGCTAAAGGTAATACGGATCGAGCACAAACTGACATTATTCAGCTTGAAGCTGGTACCTATAGCTTGAATGCAGAGCTTCAGCCAACTTCTTCAGTGATTATTAGGGGTAAAGAGCCTGTCGATTATTCCAAACCGAATGTCATTTCAAATAGTTATCCTGCGCAAACTAAAATTCAAACTATAATTAATGGTCAAAATACACATCGAATTTTTAATACGACCAATCTAAATCGACCGAGTTTGAGTTTAAGAAATATAGAGCTGAGAAATGGTAAATCATCTACCAACGGTGGCGCTTTGCTATTGGGAGGCGAGACTGATTTATATAATGTAAATATCACTAGCTCTTCTGCATTAAGAGGTGGAGCGATATTTTTGAATGACAGTGATAGCTCTTTAAGTTATTCGGTCGGGTGGGTGAGTGGTAATACAGCTCAGCAAGGCGCTGTTATAGCGATGTCTTGTTTGGATAATCTTGTGTTCACACGTCGTAAGATTGATTTATCCCGTATGTCTATTACCGAAAATGGAAATACAGCTTCAAACAGTTTATTCTCATTTTGTGGTGAACCTACAACTCAATTGCAAGCAAATACAATATCTTCCAATGTATTAAATACTACACAAGGTCAAATTTTTCAATTTAGTGATCGTTTAACAGATGGGGGTCAAATAAATTTGAGTCCCAATTCTATTTTGAAGCTCGATAGTAATACGATTATCGCGAATACCGCGCGATCTGTGCTTTGGTATGGAAATACAGGTGCAAAAGCCTTAAATCATAATGTGATAGGTTTTAATCAGGCTAAAGCCTGTATATATAGTCACGGTGATGTGAGCCAAGTTGAGTCAGCAGGTATTGAATTATTGGCAAATGCTATTCCACTGAGTAATCCATCTATAGACTGTGATCTACCAGCAAAAGCGTCAGAAAATGCACAAAAAAATAGTCTTGATGTTAGTCAATTGAGTATCAATGATCTGTTTTCAACATCGTTACCAGTTAATGATGAGAATACTAACTTTCATCCTGTCTTTTTTCCGAAGATTAATTCTAGTGGTACAGATTTAGTTGATTTTGGTACTGATGGTTGTTCGCTGCTTGATCAACGAGGTATTAATCGGATTGGATTGGACTCGCTCAACAGTTTAGATGCGACTCCCAATACTTGCGATATTGGTGCGATAGAAACATTAAAGTTGACTGTTTCCAATTTAAGTAAAGCAAATGAATCACTGGTTCAGATAAAGAAATCAACTGAGAATAGAATTAAAGCATTCGAAGATGCTATTGCCGATCCTGAAACCAAAGAAGAAGTGATTGATTATTATAATAAGGAGCTCACCGATCAAAAAGCATTTTTGAATGAGTTAAATAATCTTAATCAATATCGTCCAATTTTGTTCGATCCATTTAAATTGAATTTACCGGATGAATTTGTTTCTCCTGATGGTAAGGTGCGAAAAATTGAGCATCTTAATGTTGATAATTATGATGTCAAAGTTGAGGTTGTGGGAGTTGGGAAATTAGATATCGATAAAACGTTCTTAGGTAAGTTTGATGATCGGTTGAAATGTGAGTGGAAACCGCAGCTTAAGCAGATAGTCATGTATAGAACAGATGGTCGCATAACACCGAGTGGAGACTCTGAATTCTGTACATATACGCTTACTTCAAAAAGTGACAGTAAAAAAACATCAAGTGCATATTTAATTGGTAATTTTATCAATATCGTGCCAACTGTTCCTGAACGCGTGGAATATACAATCAATCCAAAAAAATCGACTCAAATCAGTGTAAATTTACTGGCTGAAGCGAGTGATGCAGGTGATGGCAACAGAAATGCAATTAATCCTCCAAATAAAAAGGAGTTTTACCATAATGCTAATGGAGATGAGGTATCAATTTATTTTGCAAGAGTACCGAATCCCGTTTCAATTATCGCGGATCGGGTAGAGCCATGTGCTAATGACCGTTTTAAAAAGTGCTATGGTGGAAACATTCGAGTTCAGTTGAACAATAATTTGGATGTCTTTTCCTATGATCTTAAGTACTCAGTATTGGACGCAGACGGCGCTTCATCAGGAGAGGGAACATTAGCTGTTCTAAATACGGAAACAGGTCCTGGAAGTTCTCGTACGAGTGGAGGGGGTAGCCTAGGTGGGTTTGGGCTTTTAGGACTCATTGGTTTAAGTTGGCTTAGAATGAGAAAATCTAAACCTCATTAATAAAAAAGCCAGCATTTGCTGGCTTTTTTTGTGTTTGATTTTGTGTAATATTTTGCAAAAAATTAGTATATTTTGAACAGTTTATTGCTACATTTGAAGATTGCTGATCACTTTCTTAAATTACACCAATGTCATCCTTTAATGAGCTTATACCCTTAAATCAAATTGAAGTTAATCCTTCGGATTTGCTCTCAATTAAGAGGCATGATCTTGTTCCTTTATTGACTGATTCGTCTAAACTTAATTTATATGCTGAACATATTGTGCAGGCACAAAATGCTCTATTGGTAGGTATAGACCCCACTTTAAATAAAAAATTAAGCGAAACAATTTCAGATATTATTCAAAAATTGAATCAATCCAAAAAGAAATTAAAACAAAAAAAATTTAATGCTCTCCAAAAGTGGTTAGGTCTGGATTTGGAGTTCGGTGCGGGTCAAATTTCTTATATTCGTGATTTAGATAGACTCATTCTAGATGCTGATCAGCTGTCCCAACGTATTCACATTGAAATCCAAAAGTCTAGTTCTCGATTTCAGCAAGCAGTTGGTTTGAGAGAGCAAATGGCGCGCTACATTCAAGCAGCAAGACAATTTTTAACAGAATACACAGATTTTTCTCATCATCGCCATCCACTCGATAACTTTGAGGAGCGATTGGCTAAAAAAATACAAACATTAGAGTCGGTACAAGCAAACAATGATATTTCTCTCATGCAAATGCAATTGACTCAACAACTTTCATTAACTCTGACGGATCGTTTTCGTGAAGCGCAGCAAGTATTAATCCCAGCTTGGCAATATCATCTTGAGCAAACTCAAATTAAAAATGGCGCAGTCGATATTGACAAGTTAGATCAAAGTCGCGAACAACTGATTCGATCTTTAAAAAAATCACTAATTAAAGAATAAGGTGTGTTATGTCTGATTTTCCAATTCAAAAGAAAAATGAATCCTTAAGCTTAATCTCTACGGAGGAAAAGTTTTCCAAGTTAGATTTAAAAGAAATTGGGTTGACGACGTCAGACCTTGCAGCAGTCGAATCAGTTCACCAAGAACTAGCTGATATGAATCATGCTACGGTTGCTGAATATGGGAAAAATATCGCGACTAAAACAGCGACTTATACGGATGAATTACTGGATCTAGTTAAAAATAAAGATTTGGATGCAACAGGTCAAAAGTTAAATGAAGTCGTTACAGTGGCTCAACAGCTCAATACAAACAGTATTTTAAGCCCTGCTAAAAGTTCAGGCTTCTTGGGTAGTATCTTAAATCGATTTAAGGGTGCTAAACAGAGCTTTGATCAAAAGTTCAATTCCACTAAAGAACAAATAGATGCTTTAGTTAAAGAAATTGAAACCTCTCAACAAGGTTTAAAAGACCGTGTAAATACATTGGATCGTATGTTTGATGGTGTGCAGGATGAATATAAACAATTAGGGGTTTATATTGCTGCAGGGAAAATTAAACAACAAGAAGTTCAAGAGCAAATAGCTGAATTGAGTACGCTAGAACAAGATGCGCAAACCAATCAAAAAATCTACGACTTAAATCACTTAGCAAACAATTTGGAAAAAAGAGTGAGTGATTTACAGGTATTGCAACAATCTGCGATGCAGACATTACCGATGATTCGAATTATTCAATCAAATAATTCAATGTTGGTGGATAAGTTTTATGCGATAAAAAATATCACGCTTCCTGCTTGGAAAAATCAAATTAGTTTAGCGATTTCATTACAGGAGCAAAAAAATAGCGTCCAATTGGCTAATACTATTGATGATGCGACGAATGAGTTACTTAAACGGAATGCAGATTTATTACACCAGAATTCAGTTGATACTGCTCGAGCAAATCAACGTTCAGTGATTGACATTGAAACACTTGAACATGTTCAAAATACCCTCATTAAAACAGTGAATGATGTTATTAGTATTCAGAAAGAAGGGATGCAAAAACGTGAAGAGGCATCAATCCGTATTAAGGCTTTGCAAGGAAATCTTCAACAACTTGTTTTGGATTCGAGTCAAAATCAGCCAAAACACTAATTTCTTGAGGTTTAAATTTGAATAAAACCAATGAATATCTTGTGGCGCAGACTGAGATTCAGAAAAGATTGCCTGAATTGTACAAGCGAAATCGTATACTTAATTTATGGGGATTTCTAAGTACCAGCGTACTCATTATTTCAGTTGTGTCGCTTTTTATTCATCAGGACATGATTTATGGTTTTATGGGTATGAGTGAAACTGTTCAGCAGCTTCATTTGCCACATAGTTTAGATGAAGTCGTAAACGTGTACCAACATCAGCCTGACTATTTTTTTAATTTGATATCTTGGTTAGGTTGGTTCATTCTAAAAGTATTTAGCTCAGTCATTGGTGCTTTTTTTATCGTTCATTTTTTAAAGAAAATACGTTTTTTCTATGTGCGCTTTCAATCATTTGTACTTAAGTTTGTTGGTTGGTTAATTGCTGTCATTTTAATTTGGTCAGGTTTGACCTATGTTCAATATGACTTGAATGATGAGTCGTTGGAACAACAATATCAATTAAGTCATTATGATAAATCGATTCACGAAAGTCAGATTGCTGTCATCATGACTGAACAACAGGTCAATCCAATTATACAAGCCTACGTCCTTGCGCAAGTGGCTTTGATTCACAAACCTGAAGATACCAAGCTAGCAACTGCATATTTAGCTCGACTTGCGCAAGCTGAAAGAAATGAAAAACAGTTTGTCGAATATGGTTTTAATGCAGAGCAGTTATGGTCAATGCAGCAACAAGTTTATGGTCAATCTATTACTCCTTGGGCAAAAGCGATAGATCATCGGGCAAATCAGGCACGACAAATTTCAGAAGTCGTCAAGATGATATTAATGGTGTTCTCAGCCATCATGTTATTGTTAATGCTTATTTTCTTTGGATTAGCTCGTAGTTTTAAAAGCAGAATTCAAACGATCACTCAACGTTTGGAGATATAGTTAAAGTTTGTACTGTTACGACCATCATAAAAGAATCATTCATTTTTAAATGAATGATTTTTTAATTCAATTTTTCGATAGTCTTTATGTAAACAAACTGTTTTACCTATTTTTGTATTTCTTCTAATATAGCTTTATCAAATAAATATTACTCCTTTGGAGACGTTAGCAATGTTAGATCAAAATACTTCAGCTCAATTAAAAACGCTTTTAGAACGCCTTGAAGGTCCAATCGAATTGGTTGCGACTTTAAATGATTCAGACAAATCTGCAAAAATCAAAGAACTTGTGGAAGAAGTGGCTGCACTTTCTCCATTCGTCACAGCTCGTTTTGATGGTCAAAATAAACGTGCGCCGAGCTTTGGTATTGCAAAAGCAGGTGAAGAACCGCGTGTCTTCTTCGCAGGCTTACCAATGGGTCATGAGTTCACTTCTTTGATTTTGGCATTGCTACAAACTTCTGGTTATGCACCAAAAGTTTCTGACGAAGTATTGGCATCCATCAAAGCTTTAGAAATCAAATCTGACTTTGATGTATTCGTATCTTTAAGCTGTCATAACTGTCCAGATGTGGTTCAAGCACTTAACTTGATCGCAATCTACAACCCTGGCACAACTGCAACCATGATTGATGGTGCATTCTTCCAAGATGAAGTTGAAGAACGCAAAATCATGGCTGTCCCAATGGTGTTCCAAGACAACGAACATATTGGTCAAGGTCGTATGACATTGGAAGAAATTGTTGCGAAGCTCGATACTAATTCTGCTGCGAAAGATGCTGAAAAGCTCAATGCCAAAGATGCATTTGACGTGCTTGTGATTGGTGGTGGTCCTGCAGGTAACACATCTGCAATCTATGCGGCTCGTAAAGGTATCCGTACAGGAATCGTTGCTGAGCGCATGGGTGGTCAGGTCATGGACACCATGGATATTGAAAACTTTACATCAGTGCAAAAGACGCAAGGTCCTAAGTTTGCGGCTGAAATGGAAGCACATGTTCGTGAATACGGTGTCGACATCATGAACTTACAACGTGTGTCTGACATCAAAGGTGCAGATGAAACTGCCAACGGTTTAGTTGAAGTGACTTTAGAGAATGGTGCAAAACTTGAATCGAAAACGGTCATCCTGTCTACAGGTGCTCGTTGGAGAGAAATGAATGTACCAGGTGAGCAAGAATACAAAACCCGTGGTGTTGCGTACTGCCCACACTGTGATGGCCCATTGTTCAAAGGTAAACGTGTGGCTGTGATCGGTGGTGGTAACTCTGGTGTAGAAGCGGCAATTGACCTTGCGGGTATTGTTGAGCATGTCACTTTAGTTGAGTTTGATACCAAACTACGTGCTGACCAAGTTCTTCAAGATAAATTGAACAGCTTACCTAACACGACTGTCATCAAAAATGCGTTGTCTACAGAAGTTGTGGGTGATGGCAAACAAGTCACTGCACTGAAATACAAAGACCGTGCGACGGATGAAGAACACACTGTCGAATTGGCGGGGATCTTCGTACAAATCGGTTTGTTACCCAACACGGATTTCTTAAAAGAAACTCAAGTTGAATTAACCAACCGTGGTGAGATTGTGATTAACGATCGCAACGAAACCAATGTAAAAGGTGTATTCGCTGCGGGTGACTGTACAACAGTACCTTATAAACAAATCATCATTGCCACTGGTGAAGGCGCGAAAGCATCACTGTCAGCGTTTGATTACATCATTCGTTCTGGACAGTAGTTCAATCATATTCTTTAAATAAGAAGTTCTTAGTTTTGTAGTTTACAGAGGTTGAAGATGCTAACACTTCAGCCTCTTTTTTTGTAATCATTAACTTGATCTATATTATTTACTAAATCAAATCTGTATTTTATTTGTAATTTTATTTCACAATAAATGGGTGTTTTGTGTAACAGGACCTGTTTATCGTGTCTGTTTTTTGTTTAAATATTAAGAAATTCTTTAGCCTTACTAAATTATAAAAGACAGATAATAACCATGCTTGCCAACATCTTTTCGGCATTGGAACAGCTTGGCCTAACCGCCCAAAACAGAGCCCTCCACATCCAATTCAGTCATTCACAGCTGAATAGCCAAGTCTTCCTACAACGCATCGATGGCAGCCATGCCCTTAACGAAGGCGTGCAAGCAGAACTCATCTGTCTCTCGACCAATGCCTTAATTCCACTCAAACAATTCATCGGCACACAAGTGGCCGTCGATCAAGTCACTGATCAAGGAACCCTGTTTAGAACCACTGGCATCATCACCGAAGCCTCACAAGGACAAAGCGATGGGGCACTGACCCTCTACAAACTCACGCTCAACGATGCAACAAACTTGTGGCACAAACGCCGCAACAGCCGCGTATTTATGAATAAATCCGTGGTCGAAGTGGTGGAAATCCTCTTTGAAGAATGGCAAAACAAAAGCCCACTCTTTGCCTCGAGCCTCAGCCTAGACCACAGTGGACTACAACAACAATACGACATCCGACCCTTCATCATGCAAAGCAACGAAAGCGACTACGACTTTCTGACTCGCTTACTACGCAGTGAAGGCATTAACTGGCTCATTGATGAAGCCCAACTGATTGTACCGAGCAACAACAGCCCGATCGAAGCACAAAAGCTCCGCCTGATTGACGACAACAGCCAATACCAAGCCCTTAACCGACGCAACATTCGCTACCACCGCAGTGATGCGACAG